>PMMY01000027.1 GCA_003162655.1 Methanobacterium sp.
AAACAACTTAAATTTTAGATTATCTGGAAAAAGAGTATTTAAATACGGGTAACTAGAATGCTTCTGAAAAGATCAATCTAAATTTAAAATAAATTACTATCGTATATCAACCAAAATTTTTTGTTTTTGTTTTTGTTATGTTTACCATTTTGATGGCATTTTGTATTTCACTGTCATTAAAGGGTTTTGTAATGAAACCAGATGGATCTGTTATTTTTGCCCNNTTTTTTTCTCCAGTTTTTTTTATTGCATCTTTACCATTAACTGCAATACCAAGTACATAGTACCCCAAATTTTCCAATCGTATTTTTAAATCTATGGCTATTATGATTTCATCTTCTACAATTAAAATGTTTGAGTTTATCGTTCTTACACGT
Organism: Methanobacterium sp.; assembly: GCA_003162655.1. Lineage (GTDB taxonomy): Archaea > Methanobacteriota > Methanobacteria > Methanobacteriales > Methanobacteriaceae > Methanobacterium_B. The sequence goes on from PMMY01000027.1 coordinate 378, forward strand.
CCTTTTGGTTTAGCTATGGAATTTTGCCGATTCATTGCTTCCAAATCGGTTCTTAAATTAACTTTTTCTCATTATATCTTTCTATGTAACTTCATACTTCTACTTCAACTCTAGGTAATCACTATGTTATAAAATTGAAATTAATTTATTTTTTACTGTATTAATGTAAAATATCACATATAATTAAAATTTTAATTTTTTTTTGTGAATTTGAGCAACAAAGATAGATATAACTCGAAATAGTAATATTAACATTAATCTAACATCACCATCCACAGTTAAATAAGAATATAAAAAATATATATTTAAAATTCTCTGAGGAAGACAAATTTTTGATATAAATCCATATGTTTAGAAATATTAGTTTGTGATCAAAAATGTTATCAAGCAACAATAGAAGACCATATGTGATATTGAACTCTGCAATGACCCTTGATGGGAAAATGGCCACTAAAACTGGTAGTTCTAAAATTTCTGGTAATGAAGACATTTTGAGGGTTCATGAACTTAGAAGGGATGTAGATGCAATAATGGTAGGGATTAACACTGTTATTACTGATGATCCAAAACTTACAGTACATAAAATTTCAGCTGATAATCAAGATAATCCATTAAGGGTAGTTGTAGACAGCAGAGCAAGAATACCTATTTCTTCACGTATTTTAAATTTTGATGCTCCCACTTTGATTGCTGTTGCTGAGCATGCCAGTTCTGAAAGAGTTAAATATTTAAATGAAAGAGCAGAAGTATTGATATGTGGTAAAGGGCGTGTAGATCTCAAAGCTTTACTGGAAAAACTAGCTTTAAAAGGGGTTAAAACCCTGATGCTCGAAGGTGGTTCAACTTTGAACTACTCTATGTTAATTAACGGTCTGGTATCAGAAATCCGTATTTGTATAGCTCCGATGATAGTTGGTGGAAGGGAAGCTAAAACACTCGCAGATGGTGATGGAATTGACTATATGAAGGATGCTGTGAAACTAAGACTAAAAAAAAGTTATATGTTAGGAGAAGATCTTATAGTTGAATATGACGTACTCAATTAATTCGAAGCTGATAATAAAATCATTAATTTTCTAATTCTATCCCATTTGTTCACTATTTATAAGCTGATAACAGTTGTAGAAATTTTATTTCAACCACTTTTATAATATCAGATTTAAGTCTCTTCAGATTTAATGAACGAATGCCCAATAATTACCTGTAAATTTGTGACTTTGAATTTGATAGGATGAAAAATTGATCTAAAGATTAAGATAAAAACTGGGTTGTAAATCCGTTTTCAGAGTTAAATACATTTATGAAGTAATAAAAAAGCTGAAATATTTAATATAATTTGTTTACTACATCAATTTTATTGAAATATCCTCCAATTGTGAATTTAACTTGTTGATCGAGAGCTTTTTTAGATTCTGCTTCAATTATATATGTAGCTTCAATATTTTCAGTGTCGGTATCTTCAACATTCATTTCAACACTGTGAATTTCATTATCTTCAGAATTTTGTTCGCATGTGTAATTTTCAACATAAATAGTTGGATTTTTTATTTCAGTCACTATGTCCACAAAATTATAGAGCTTCATACTCATATTATCACCTTTTGTTTTTAACATATCCTACTGTTGTTAACATTGATTGAACTTAATAATAAACACGTTATCTTAAATTTTAACTTTTAATAAAATTTCTTCAATATAAATATAACCAATATTTTTAGTATGATTCAGCTTTTAAAGATCAATTTGAGAATACTTAAAATAAAGTAAATGAAAATATAAATCAATCAACAAAATAAAATAATTTTATCAAGGTTTTTTCATTATAAAGTACACACCAGTAGCTGCTAAGCCAATAGCAATCAACCAGATTAAAATATCGAAGAACTGTGGTATAGCATATTTAACTACTACTATCAAAAGTGCAACAATGATGTAACATATCCAACTATAGTATTATCCATAATACCGCCTCGTATTAATTATTTAACAATTTTTACTTCATCAAACCTTTATTTCTAAGTATCCTTTCAGGATTATCCGTTAAAGCCTGTTTTATTTCTTTATCCTTTAGTCCCGCTCCTAATGCTACTTTGTAAGCCATTTCATAAGATATTAGATCTCCAGGCATATGTGTATCTGTGTTTACAACCAAATCAGCTCCAATTTCAACTGCCAGTTTAGCAACGTGTCCGTTTCCAAGGCAATGCCCTCTCCTAGAGCTTATCTCTAGAGTTATCCCATTTTCCTTTGCGACTTCAACTTCTTCAACTGTAATAAGTCCGGGATGTGCTAAAATATCAACTTCTGGACAGTTAACAGCACTCCAGTTAGTACCTTCAATTACTGGTTCCACTATAGTTTCTCCATGAACAAGCACAATTTCTGCTCCGAATTTCCTGGCCTTATAGGCTAGTTTATCGATTATTTCAGCAGGAGCGTGAGTTATTTCAGCCCCGGGGATAATTTCTATATCCCAATTGTCTCTTATGTCTATAACAGCATTTATTACTTTACCAACACATTCAATATTCGAAGCATCTACATGGTCTGTTATTGCAACGGCACTGTGATTTAATACCTGAGCTCGTCTTGCTATTTCTGATGGTAAAAGTTCACCATCGCTGAATATACTGTGTGTATGGAGATCTATTCTTTTTTTAATATGTAATCACCCATTCCCTTTAGTAGATTATTTATGGTTATATTCTTGTACAGTAGAGTTATCACTAAATTCATAATTATTTTAGTTAGTAATTATAGATTTGATTTATTCTTATAATAATTTTTATACATAAATATACACATTCAAAAAATTTAATTCCAAAATTCTGTAAATTTGTATAAAATTTAGTAATATAGTGTCCATATGATATGGCTATTTTAATGTCTGAGAATATTCTGGTGTATATTATGTTCAAAAATGATGATAAGGTTAAAATAGCTGATAATAACAGAATAAAAAAACCATCGGAACGAGTAAAACAATTTTCTGAAGATTTAGAAATTTCAAGTGATGGTAACGAACTGCTGTATTTCTGCATACGTTGTAATTTCTATAATTGGATGGAGGTTATGATATTGCCACTTGTTAAGAATAGATAAAATAAATTCTTAATCTTAAGGTCAATTTTTACTCATAATGTAACACATTTTAGTTATAAAGTATAATTTTCTTTGTTCTAATAAAAACTGTCTAAATCCTGGGCTATACATTTATGAACAGTAAATATCAACATTTTAATTTATCATATTTTTATTTAATAAAATTTAATACATTTCTAAATACATATATTAAATATAATAATTTTTTTAGGGGAGGATATACTGAAAAGACACTATCAGGTGATTTTTGAAGCATTATTAACTGTTTTGATAATTGTTGACCTTCTGCTAATGGGTTTGATGGTTGCANNTTGCAGGGCTTAATGTAGGTATAAAATCTGGTACTGTCTATAATATTGGTAATTATGATTTCATTATATCCCTGTTGATATTAATTGATTTTATTGTTTTTAGAATTAGAAGGGGTAAATTGGATGAGAATATTGGGTTATTCATTAGGAATAATTGGGCTTATATTGTATCCATAATTCCTTTATCCTTTATTTGTTTCAATATTTTCCACTTATTTAGTTTCGTCGACATTATAGTGTTAATTGTAATCTTAAGATTTTATGCCCTCTATAAAGTACTGCTATTGACTGGAAAAGAAGTTCGTAAATACCCTTCTAAAACAAAATTAGACTATGCAACATTTGTACTTTTATTAGTCCTTGTGTTCGGTTCATTTCTATTTTTCCTTGTTGAACACGGTGTTAATCCAGAAGTTCCAACCTATGATTCAGCTATGTGGTATTCAATCGTATCAATGACAACTGTAGGCTATGGAGATATCGTTCCAATTACAGCAATTGGAAGAATAATAGGAATAATTATAATTTTAACCGGAATGTTATACCTAAGTCTACTTACAGCCACTCTCGCCTTTTCATTTATAGATTTCTTTAGAACAGAAAGCCGAAAATCAGCAGACAGAGTAGAAAAAAAAGTAATAGACTACGAAAAGAAAATAGACGAACTCATAAACACAGTAGACGAACTCAAAGAAGAAATAGGCAAATCAAAAAAATGAAAGTACTGATAAATAAAAAAAATATATTTTACAAGAATAATATATTATATGTGTTGATTAATTTTTTTAAGTTTTCGGAGTTGCTTTGATGGCTAAAAAAGATTCAGATGAAGTTAAAAATGGGAAACTATCATCAGATATAAATACTATGAATGAAATTGGCCCTAGAAAGTACATTCTTAGATTATTGTACCCAAATGATGTTAAACCAGATTGGAATGCTTCATTAAACATGTTTGCAGCTCTAATTGTGGTCTTCATCATATCTCAATTAATCAAGTTAGGAAATGTGACATTTGCATTTGTATTTAGTGGAGCATATATAGCTCTGGTTTTAAGTGCAAAGCTTCCCAATAAAGTATTAATTCGTTTAGATATAATTATGATCATTATTATGGGTTTAACCTTCTTTACTGCTGCATTAGCTCATATAAATCCTTGGATAGGTCTCATTTTCCTTTTGTTTTGGATCTTTTTAAATTCTAGTTTAAATATCTTAGGAAAGGCAACAGGAATTATTGGTTTTGTGGGATTATTATTTTACATTTTAGCATCATTGGTAATAGTTAACAATCAATCATCAGCCATTGAATGGGGCTTATGGGCATTCTTAGGTGCTTTTATAGGTTCAATGGTTATACTCTTTCCTAAAATATTAAGGAAAGATAAATCCATCCCGCAGATAGTGGCTAGTTGTTTTGTTCCTAATGCAGACATGAACACCATTATAAAGGCCAGGATTTTATTGAAAAAAACTAATCCCACCCCTAAAATAAGTAGTATGATTGAAATAGCTAGACTTTTAGTTATAACGAAATTAACCACCAGCGGAATTGAATCGAATCTTAAAGGAAATGCACTGGAAATCTTAGATGAATTTCATAATGAAGTTAACAAACTCAGTCTAGAAGTTGCTAATGTTATAATAACAGACAATAAAAATCTTAATCTAGATATAACTGTTTTAAACAAAAAAATTAATGAACTTGAAACCATTACAGAATTAGATAATGAGACTAGATTAATTGTTCTTAAAAACATGGAGAAGTATCTAAAGATATTTGAAAAATCCCAAAAAATCCTTGAAGGAGATTTAGTATTAGATATTCCTCCTCTATTATTTTCATCACAAGCATCTCCTTTGGAAAAGTTGAAGGCCAATTTAAACCTTGGTAATATGTACATCCGTCACGGGATTAGACTTGCCTTTGCTTTGGGTTTGGCGTTCATGGCGACCCTAGTAACTAACTCATTCCATGCTTTCTGGATTACAATTACAATCTTTTTTGTTCTCAAACCGGATATTTCCAGTTCTTTTAATGAAATGATCGTTAGAGTACTAGCCACCATTGTAGGAGTAATCTTAGCCATAATTATTAGCGGAATTTTAGTCGGTTTAGGCTTCCCCATAATCATTTACGGGGTTATTGTTTTAACGTTAGCTGTAATGTGCGCATATAAGAATGGTTATATTTTCTTGATAGCATTAACTATGTTCTTAATTTTCCTCTTAGCAATCCTACAACCAGGAAATATCCTTGCCTCGGGATTAGCACGTTTTGTTGATATAATAATCGGATCAGCTATAGCCTTTGCAGTTGGATACTTTATTTTACCAAGCAGATTGAAAGTGGACTTGAAGCTGCAAGTAATTAAAAGAGTTGCATCCAATTCTGATTACATTAACAATGCAATCATACCTGCATTTGAAAGCACTGCAAACAAAAAGAAAATAACTTTAGCTATCAGTGAAATGTTGCTTAGTCACAATAATCTTAAAGCTGGTATAAATAAAGTTATGAGCTCATTTGACGATGCTGGAGAAGATATTAAAGTTTTGGATTCAATCGCAGAGGCAAATGATAGGCTTTCACGAGATCTATCTGCATTAGTAAACAAAATAAATACTTCAAAAGATATTCATCCGATTTGGGAACCTACCACTATTAAAATAGAACAGGTTCTAACGGATTTAAAAAACACAATAGAAAATGATACTAATCTACTGCCTATACCAGATTCAGGATTGATATCATCCGAAATTGAAGAAATAAAAATTAAATCAGATGATATGGATTCAAAAATTATTTTTGAATACTTAAAATGGATTATATCAGATACCAATGGGTTATATGATTCAATAAAGAATGCTAAAGATAATGGAATCTTTAAGAAATATAAAAATTTATGATTAATACCTTATTTAAAAAAATTAAAATATCAAAGATAATATCCAACTATCTTGCTTATACTGTCATATCCATAAGTCGCTTCAATGAACTTGATTTGGTTAACACTATAAATGTGAGAGTGTTCCTCCTAAGAAGAATATTTTTTTTTACTATTTTAATTATTGATACTCAGACTATACACTTCTTATTGTGGATATTAATGTCCACATATCACTCTAAACTCCAAACAAAAATGTCCTATTTATATAAGCAGAATCCACCAACTATTTTATTTCTTTTTTTTGATGAGTACTGGAGTAATAAATATAATTAATAAAATTAATGCATACGCTACATTACTCAATATTGGTGTAAAAAAAGCTAATCCTATTGCAATTATTGAGGCAATGGGAATAGCTAAATTTCTATATGTAATAATTGAAATAGTTCTGGATGTTATATCTTTTCTGAGGAGATATTTATGGTTTTTTGCATATGCCCAGATAAAATAGAGTATAAGGCCTGAAATAAGCATATTGAAGTGGAAAAATAAAACTCCGATAGTAGTGTCTCCGTATTCAGTCCAAATTGATGTGACAAATGGAACAAGTACAATAAATGCTAGGAATACTATATTAATCCACCAAAGATTCTGATCAGCGTATTCTAAATTTTTAAATTGTCTATTATGAATATTTAGTAAAATCGCTAATAGAAAGAAAGCCAGAAAATATCCTACAAATTTAGGTAATAAACTATCCAAATAAGCGATAATAGCTACATTAGAATGTGGTAATGCAGGAACAACTAAATCCAAAACCAAAAGCGTGATTGCAACTGCAAAAACAGCATCAACAAAACTTTCCAGGCGATTCTTATCCCTAAGCTCAAGTTCAGCACGACTTTTTAGATCTTTATCTTGCTCAACACGAGTTTTAAGATTTACATCAACATCAGATGATGATTTAGACATATATAATAATATTATATTCGAAAATATTTATAATTTCTGAATTACAACTTTAAAAGAAAAAACCTAGCACCGTAAAGAAGGAAAAAACAAATCTCTTCATTTAATTTTTCCATTTTAAGGCTATGGGTTAACATAAATTACAAACTTATCTCTTATTTTTGGTTACTTCTACTTATTCTTCTGGCATAAATGTTAGATAACGGAGATGCTGTCAATCCATGGGTAAACACACTTAAAAGCACAGTGACGAAAACAACTGTAATGAATGTAGTATCACCAGGGAATACTTTTAATTCTTCTAAAGCTAAAAGGGCCAGCACTATAGATGCTAAACCTCTGGGACCAAACCAACCAATAAATAATACTGAATCCGAGTCTAATTTAGTACCTAATAATGATATGACTACTAGTAACATTCGGATTACTGTTAAACTTAAAATTACGT
>PMMY01000010.1 GCA_003162655.1 Methanobacterium sp.
CTTGCTTTCAATCATCTCCCTGTATGTAGGAAAAATCCTGACAGGTTTTGTTGTAGCTTTTCCTCCACCTGGTCTTACATCATTCATTGAGATTTCAAGACCTCTGTTTGCATGTAAAGTAAATGTGTCGCACACACCGGCAAAGTCAACGTTCAGATCTTCCTGTCCAAGGAAATCAGTCAGCCATTCATTGTATTTCCCGTTAACCGTATTTTCCTTTACCTGGTTGGGATGTATAAATCCAAATGATTGTAATAACTGGTCACCTCTCCATCCGTTTCCGATCAGACCAAGTCTAATACGATTACTGTTGTTGCCGGAGGAANNCAGTAAATTCAAATAATCCTTATGTTTAATCTTTGCATTCCTGGTAATATTTTCCTTAAAATTTAAAGCAAAATAACCCAAAAAAGGTAAAGCTCCCAACCCTTTCAGAAAATCTCTCCTGAATATACGTCTGCCTTGCTTTTCCATTTAAACAGGTATTAAAATTTAATATCCTCACTTTTTAACCTCAAATTCACCCTTAAGTTTTATATCATTCGAAGAGCTTCCGACCATCACCTCAAAAGTACCAGGCTCAACTACAAAATTCATATCCCTGTCAAAAAGAGACAAATCCTCAGGAAGCAGTTTTAACTTAACAGTTTTCTTCTCGCCCGGCTCGAGCGATACTCTCTCATAACCCTTTAGTTCNNCGTTTTTACTTCAAGAGTAATTTCAACTTCCCCTTCGTTATTTATTTCCTTAGGGAGAATACTGAGGTTGCTGTATTCAAAGGTAGTATAGCTTAATCCAAATCCAAATTCATATAATGGAGTTGCCGGCATATCAATATACTTTGCACCTTCTTTTGTTGCTGAATGATTGTAATAAAATGGGAATTGTCCAATAGTACGCGGTATCGAAACCGGAAGTTTTCCACCTGGATTATAATCACCAAAAAGCACATCAGCAACAGCATTACCTCCCTGTTCTCCGCACATCCATGCCTCAACAATACCAGGTATATTCTCAGATGCCCACCTGATCGACAATGGTCTGCCGTTTATTAATACAACAACTGTCGGGGTTCCTGTTGCATAAACAGCTTTGAGAAGATCCTCCTGCAGACCAGTAAGATCAAGGCTTGCAACATCTCTTCCCTCACCATTTGTAATATATCCGCCTTCGCCAATCACAACTATTGCAATATCAGAGTTTTTAGCTGCATTTTTAGCCTTCTCAATTTCATTAAGTTTGTTCCCGATAACTTCGCAACCCTTTACATAGTTAATCTTTGTTTTAGCAGGAACTTTATTTTTAATCCCTTCGAGAACTGTTACCACATGCTGTGGAATATTATGGGGGAAGTAATCGCCAAGCTGGTCAACAGGGGCATCTGCATCTGGTCCGATAACAGCAATCGTCTTTATATCTTTTTTTAGTGGCAATATTTGCTTATGATTCTTCAAAAGTACAATACTTTCTCTTGATGCCTGCAAAGCGAGGTCCCTGTGTCCTTTGGAATTTACTATCCTGGCGGCATATGCCGGATCAACATAAGGATGCTCAAACAATCCCATTTGAAATTTTAATCTTAAAAGTCTGGATACTGCCTGGTCAACTTCCTTCACAGATATTTTACCCTCATGAACATTTTCAATCAGTCCTCCCATATAGGCGTCCTCAATGGAAATACCTACGTCAACTCCGGCTTTGATAGCTAAAATTCCTGCGTCTTTTTGGGTTGCTGCATGTCTTTCAGTTACAATAGTTCCAAGTCCACCTCCTTCACTTACAACAATGCCTTTAAAGCCTAATTCTTCTCTGACTCTTTTTGTAAGAATTTTTTCTGAACTGTGAACCGCCACGCCGTCAATAGCGGGGTAAGTAGCCATAACGNNGTGCTCCATATTTTTTAATGCCGGTGGCAAATGAGGGTAAGAATACTTCTCTGAATTTTCTCTCCGAAATCTCCATTGCGCCACGTTCAAATCCGCTTACCGGTTGGCTTTGCCCGGGATAGTGGCAAAGGAATGCCACCAGTTTATCAGGAGCTGAAATGTCATATCCCTGAAGAGCCTGTACTATATTTGCTGCAATCTGGGAGCAAAGGTAAGGGTCTTCGCTGTAGCCTTCTTCATTTCTGCCCATCCGTGGATCGCGGTTAGGTTCGATCACCAGAGTACATAGTCCGTGTACTCCTATTGCTTTCCCTTCCTGAGCAGCTGCAGTATATATCTGTCTGACAAGGTTTTTATTCCACGATGCACCAATTGCAAGACCTTCGGGGAANNCCGGGGCACATCAGACCATGGGTACCTTCTTCGATCTGAAATAGGGGAATCCCCAACCTGGTTTTCTCAATTGCGATCTTTTGTAGTTCATTCATGACCTCTGCCTGTCTTTGAGGACCTTCATAAACCAGCCTGTCAGATAAAGTAAAAAATCCACCTCCGGGTCCAAATACAGTATTGTGGGTTCCTTCTGCCCATTTCCTGCACCCTTCAAGCTGTTTATCCCTCACTTCTTTCGTGTCTTTCATATCCCATAAAGATGGCACATCACTTTTTAGTCCCCAGCCCAGTTCAGTAGAATAGCATGTTGGTATATTCATCTGTCCGACCTTTTCTTCGAGTGTCATTCTTGAAAGGAGGTATTCAACACGCTGATCAATTGAAAAAATGGGATTTAGATAGAGCGGTAATTCATTTGCA
>PMMY01000040.1 GCA_003162655.1 Methanobacterium sp.
ATTATATCATTGGAATTTTAAAAAAATTTTATTGATCATTTAATTAATTTGTGCTATGGCACCTTGTATAGCTGCTTTGAGAAACACTCCCAAGACAGGTATGGTATTTTGTCTGCCATTTATTGTTAAGGTTACAGAAGTTTTATCAGTGCCAGTGAAGTACTCAGTTTTCTGTTTATTTTCCCTTTGTAATTCTATACCATCTTTATACGCCTCAATAGCCATGATCTTTTTTATATCTATATTGGTTGTTCTTTTGGAACCGATGAATATCAGTCTTTTATTTGTTAAGATTAGTGAACCCTGATAACCCTTATCTCCTCATGAGACTCACTTCTTGCTGATGCGCCTCCTAACCTAAGAGATACTCCTTTAGTAACCCTTACGGTTGGACCACAGTAAGCTTTATGGGTCAGTTCTTACAGCTCTAGGTTCTTGAAGGTTAATTTTGTACATAACAATTGAAACATTCTCATTCTTCTTTAATATAACCGGAGAATGGTTTTTAGATGTGATGTGTGTGGTTCCATTTTGAACAGCGGTTAAAAACTGGTTAATATCGCTGTTTCTGTACTAGAATTTCATTTTTTTCTTCTTCCATCTTTTGCAAATTAATTTTCTGCTCTTCCTCGTCTAAAATGCCACCATCACCTATTCTTATCCATTCATCTTCTGTCAGGATCTGATGACCATATTTAATCCATATTGGTTGGTTTATGTCAGTTATTTTGGATAATTTATATTTCTGTCCCTTTTTTTCAAATACAGCACCGCAATTGTTGCATTCCAGGGTTTTTTTGATTCCAAAACCAAAGGATCCTTTATGAAGTAGGAACCGTTTCACCATATTTACAGACAATACACTTATTATTAGAACTATTTGAATCTGAATCAGTTTCTTTTGTTTCAGATTCCTCTCTAAAATTGTCTTCAGCAATATCTTCTAGCTGAAAATTAGAATTGTCTATTCAACTTCGGTGTTAATGGCATTTGAGGTTGATGCCGCATTCATAACAAAATTTAGCATTAGATGGGTTTTCTGTTCCACAATGTGGACATAGTATGATTTCACATCCTGAAGCTATATAAAATCATTATCCAAGTTATTGATATCGTTTAGTACCAAAATTTTTGGGTTCTTGAGTTTCATTATTCTGACCATCACCCTCTATCTTCTGGTTCATCAGATTTTCAAAATCATCAGGATTTGGAATGTTATTTAATATGAGGCTGGTTTTATCGCGTCCCCCGAATATTTCAATATCTCCTGAGGATGAGATTCTTTGTACAAATCCCTGAGCAACTGTTATGTCCTGAATCTTGTTGAAATGCATGTAAACATTTTTCTTGCTGATGACCCCACTTTTTATCATTACCCGCTTATTAGTTAGGATATAACACGTTGATCTCCAGGATAGGTAGGTCCAAATTAAGGAGAAAAACAAGAGTGCAATAAACAGGATCAATACATCAGTTGACCATTCAACAAAGGGAATAGTTGTTAACGAATTTATACGTGCTTGAATTACTGCAAAATAGCTTATTAGGGTAGTGAAGAAGTAAAGGATCAGCAATAATACTATCAATCTTAAATATGCCGATTCCAAAGTTTGAAAGAATCTTGGTCTGGTTTTAAATAAAATCCTTTCTCCAGCATGTGAATTTTGAATTGTTCTATTCATGTGAAGTTTATCTCCATCTGCTAATCTAAATATTTTACGAATTATATTGAATTATAAATACAAAATTGATGATCAAAATTAGAATTTTAAACTAATAGTTTATTTTAAGAAAATCATCTATTACATTTTTAAATATTTTTTTAAAAAATTGTGATTAAATAAAAAAATAGTGGGGGAATATTATTTCACCAAACTACATTAATTTTATGCTGAACAATTTGGGTCTTTGATAGTAGATGTTTTGTCTTTGACTGGTATTACTGGTGTTGTTGGGTTCACTGGTTTAATGATCTTAACTGGTACAACGTGGACATGTTTTTTGGTTGTTATTATCTTAAGGATCTTTCCTGTAACTGTTACTTTCCATGTAAGGTTATTAGTTCGGTATTGGAAAGACTTAATTTTCTGTTTGGCTTTTGCAGTTGGATTCTTTTTATAATTAGTTATCGCTGTGTTAAGACTTTTAGCCTGTTTTTCGAACTGATTTAGTGCTGTTAGTAATCCTTTAGTTTTCTTGGTAGATTTATAGGTGGTTTTTAAACTTTCTATTTTAGTCACAAGATCTGTAAGTTTAGTTTGTATTGCAGTCAGCTTTGTAAGCTGAGCATCCGTTAAAGTAACGGGATTTTTAGTTGTTGTTGTGTCCGCAGCAAATATTGGTGCTGTACTAGCCATTATGGTTAATACACAGAATGCTGCTAATATTCCTTTTCGCATATTAATTTCGCCTCCGTGTCCTNNCCTATTTTTAATTTAAAGTACTCTTAAAAGATATCTTATTGGTCTATTCCGGAAGAGATATATAACTGAGTATTTTCAGTAAATTATACTAAATCAAACCCCTTTACAAAAAAACCGTCCCCTTCAATCTTATCCGCCTAAGTGGCTAATAACGGGATTAGAAGAGATATGTATTAAAATAGTTTAATTCCATA
>PMMY01000011.1 GCA_003162655.1 Methanobacterium sp.
CAGATCTCCCGCAAGATCGCGATGGGGTCCCATATCCATAGAATTACGCCCGGTATATTTGGTTGGCCAGAGGGCAAACTCTTCCCCGTGTTTTGCAGTAAGGACGACATATCTTGCCCCCGATTTGACAAATAAATCTGCCCATGCGACTGGATCAAATTTTTCTGCCCTGAACATAGGGATGAAATCATCATACTCAAAATCAACGCCATAGTTTTGCCGCTGATATTGATTTGCCTCACCACGGTAACCCAATGTTTCCTGCTTAAAGACACTGTCGGGAATATCACCCTGTGCTTTTGTATAAGGCGGACCTAGCGGACGTTTCCCCCAGGTAGACCTCGGACTCATAAGTTCCACATACCACTCATGAAATGCAGGTACTGAATAAACTCCCCAGTGGATAAAAATTCCAAACTTGGCATCAGTGAACCATGCAGGAGTCGGATGGGTTTCAAGTGATTCAAAGGTTGGTTTATACAATTTCTTTGGTTTCTCCGTACATCCTGTTACAATGATCACCGCGAGAAAGAATGTTACTGCCTTTTGAAAAAATGTTAATTGATTCTGAAGTTTCATATTACAGATTATCTTAAGTTGCTGACTAGGGTGGAATATAATATTTTAAAGTATTGTAAATGAAAAATATAATATTAATAAATTTTTAATATATTAATCTGTTATTTTTATTGATTTGATAACCAAAACTTTTAGCAAGTATATAAGTAAAAATTAAGTGTTCACTGGGAGATATCAGAAATTGCTTAAACAGAAGCCTGTTAAGGCTATAAATAATTAAAACTGAAGAGTATGAATAATTCAAAAAATCCATCCCGTCGTAAGTTTATCGCCAACACGGGTATGATGACTGCAGGGGTAGCCCTCGGAANNATATGATGACTGCTGCAAGTTATTCCAGAATAAAAGGAGCCAATGAAAAAATCCGGACCGGTTTTATTGGCATCGGTAACCGGGGATCACAACTTTTGAATCTTTTCATGAATCAGCCTGATTTAGAAGTTGCAGCTCTTTGTGATATATATGAACCATACCTGCATCGTGACTACAGCAAAGTTGACCCACGTTATCTCAAAGACAGGTCCGGGCAGGTGCCCAAAATGGGTGAAAAATTCTCTAAAGCACCTGAATTTTATAACGATTATCGAAAACTACTTGAAAATAAGAATATTGATGCAGTTTGTATTGCTACTCCCGACCATTGGCATGCTCTTATGACTATTGATGCTATGANNCGGGCGTATCAGAAACTTGCCAAAGAAATTTCAGGAGGGAAAATCGGTAAAATATCTGTCGCACGTGCTGCCAGGATAAGTAATATGTCTCCCGATGGAATCGGGAAATTGAAACCGGAACAACCACCTAAAGATTTTAACTGGGATATGTGGCTTGGTCCTCGCGCATACCGGCCATATCAATACAATATTGCTCCCTACATGTTCCGGTGGTGGAGCGATTATTCAAGTCAGATGGGGAACTGGGGCGTTGANNAATCCGCTGGATGATGGGAGAAACGGCACCGGTTGCCATTACTACCCATGGCGGAAAATTTGTGCTTGACCATGACGGGGATATACCTGATACCATGCAGGTTACATTTGAATTTGCTTCAAAAGCTATTATTTCGTTTAGTATTTATGAAGCCAGTGGTGGAGATATACTTCCTTACGGGGAACTTGAGTTCCCGGGAACAAAAGGAAATATTTATTCAAGTGAAAGAGGATACCGTATAATTCCAAGTCAGAGCGGCCAGTTTCAATCATGGGAAAAACTGGTGAATGCCGAAGAATATATAAATCCAGATAAGACTCTGGACGATGGCAGCAGCTCTGACAGTACTTCGGGAGTGATCCGTNNATTCACAAACTCTGAAAAAGCAAACCATTTGCTGAGTTATGAGTATCGGAAACCATGGAAAATTTGAAAATTTGAAATACAAAAATATGAATCAGTCGAGACGGGATTTTATTAAGACAGCTTCAGCAGTATCTGCAGGTGCTGTTATAAGCCCAAAACTATTTTCCGGTTATGAAATTTCGAAAGCCAGAACTTATTCTCTCTGTATTTTNNTCCGAGGGCGATAAAAACATTGCAACAATCAGGAATCAGCGTTCCCATGATAGTAACCGGGATAATTAATCCTGATGATCCGCTGACAGAAATTGTTCTTGGAACAGCTTCAGAACACGGAGTAGGTTATTACAGGATGGGATACTTAAATTATGATCCAGCCAAAACCATAATGGGAAACCTGACTATCCATAAAAAAGCAATTGATAAGCTTGAAAAGATTAATCGTAAATTCACGATTCAGGGTTGTTACCAGAATCATTCCGGAACAAGAGTGGGNNGACTATATAGGTGTTCAGTATGATATTCATCATGCCATTGTTGAAGGAGGAACATCCTGGCCATTAGGGATGGATCTGCTCGCTCCATGGATCAGAACACAGGCTATCAAAGACTTTTACTGGAAGAAAGAAAACAATGAATGGAAAATAAAAGATGTCCCATTCGTTGAAGGCATGGTTGACTTTGATGCTTATTTTAAAAAATATGTCAGTCTTGGAATTTCAGGTCCGGCCACTATTCATTTCGAGTACGATCTTGGAGGAGCAGAATCAGGTTCCCGTAA
>PMMY01000300.1:0-15042 GCA_003162655.1 Methanobacterium sp.
AAGGACCTCTTCCCATGGTATGGCATGGTACTGTCCGAACTGACAGTCCTATATTAGATCCCGGCTGTGGATTTCCATTATACTTCCAAATATTATCAAAAACATATGGATTAATCCCTGCATACGTGTATATGATCTCAGGACTCATTTCCCCCTACTTCAGCGATCCATATGCAATGTATGAGATAACACATTCCTCAAATCTTCAAAAATTATACAATCAAGGCGAACTAAACCATGATTTTGNNATATGTTTTATGACTTTAGAAAATATCCAAATATTATTTTAATATAACATTAAATGGATTGAATTCTTATTCTTTTGTAAATTCAATAATAAGAAGAAAAAATTAATGGGTTTTACTCTGGATAGAGATCAATATATTTTACCTGGAAATTATTATTCAATAGTTTAAAATTTCAGTCTCTCAACAATTGCACCTGATATCAGTGCTACTGTAATGGCAGCGAATGTCATCTGTATCATTTGAATACTTCATTATTCGGCACTATACAAAGTAAATGATACTAAACAACAATTGAAAATTAATTTAAACGAATATTTTCCATTATAAAAACAATATCATCAATATATAATTTCAACTAAATAATGTTAAGATGAACAAATCTTTAGATTTTCATTATATTACTAAGTTTTGTTTAAATTCAAATTTAGTATTATTTTTGTTTAGATATTACATTTAATCATTTTTTTTGTATTATTGCTTCTATCTTATATTCAGATCTTAAAAACTATAATAAAAAAGAGCAATTAATCATTTTATTTTTATGCAAAATTCTACAAAAGAAATTCTTTAAAAAGAAATATGAATAAGGAATAACATAAACAAAGAAAAAGTGTTATTTTAAGAATAGGTATTTTGAAATTAGCTGTTAAAATGTAAAAATAATTCATTAATATGGTGGTATAAAAAATGGAACGTGAAGCAAATATTGAAAGACTGATTCAGACACTGAAGGATGATGACGAACTTGTTCAAGATCAAGCTGTAGGACTACTGGAAGAAATAGGTGAACCTGCTGTAGATCTTTTAATCGTTGCTGCAGAGGATAATGATAAAGACATCAGAAGGGGTTCAATACGCGTCCTTGGGAACCTTGGTGATGATAGGGCTATAAATGTTCTAATAGAATCCCTTAGAGATCCAAACAAATGGGTTCGAAGAGGAGCTTCAACTGCCCTAGGAAACATGGGAAATTCTGCAGTTGATGATCTAATAGCGACATTAAAAGATGAAGATTGGCGTGTTAGAGGCGGAGCTGCCTGGGCCCTAGGTAAAATAGCTAATAAAAAAGCAGTGACACCACTAATTGATACCATGGAAGACGAAAGTGGTTTTGTTAGAGGTGGAGCAGTCTGGGCCCTCGGCAACATTGGTGATGAAAGATCAATAGAACCTCTAAAAAGAGCTTTAAATGATAAAAGCAGTTATGTAAGAAGGGTTGCAGAGAAATTTTTAAACCAACTAGAGTAAATTGAAATATTGATTAGTTCAACTATAGGATAGTTATTTATCAATATAAAATAATTTATGATAGTTAACAGCTCAATTTTAGCTTTGTCTGACAATTTAATTTTTAGAAAAATAATCAAGTATACATAATCAGAAATTAATTCAATTTAAACACAGTATCAGACAGATCTGGGGGTATTCAAATTGAAAGTTAGTGTAATTGGAGCATCAGGGAGAGTAGGAAAGGCAACAGCATTTTCTCTAGCAGAGGAGAATGCTGTAAACGATTTGGTGCTCATATCACGTAAGGAAAGCATTGATAAAGTTGAAGGGGAAGCTTTGGATATGTACGATGCCCTTGCAGCTAAGGATGTAAATGTTAAGATAACTGCATCTTATGACTTTGAAGATGTTAAAGGCTCAGATGTAATTGTTTTAAGCGCAGGAAAGCCAAGAAGCGCAGGAATGTCCCGGATGGATGTTGCTATACCCAATGCCAAGATCGTGGCAGAGTACTCAAGGGCAATTGCAAAATTTGCACCAGATTCCATAATACTTGTTGTAACCAATCCCGTAGACATAATGACTTTTGTAGCTTTAAAAGCATCTGGATTCGATAAAAACAAGGTTTTCGGACTTGGAAACCACCTCGATTCTCTCAGACTTAAAAATCTCATATCACAACACTTCAACATCCATGTCAGCGAGATCCACACCAGGGTAATGGGAGAACATGGAGATAACATGGTACCGATCATGAGTTCTACATCAATAGGAGGAATATTACTCAAATATTTCAAGGGCTATGATGATTTTGACATGGATAGAACAGTTGAAAAGGTTAAAAATGCAGGAAACTATGTTATTAAAAAGAAAGGAGCAACAGAATACGGGCCTGCCTTTGCAATCTCCAATATTGTCACTATAGTCTTAAATGATGAAAAAAAGATATTGACAGTAAGTGCATTCCTCGATGGTGAGATAGAAGGTGTAGCAGATGTTTGTTTGGGTGTTCCCGTTAAGCTGGGAATAGGCGGCATAGAGAGGATAATTCCGATCATTATGACTGAACGTGAAAGGAAAGCATTTTTAAAAGCTGCTGAAACAGTTAAAAGTGAAACAGATTCTGTGATTAAAGCCATAAATTTGTAATTGTACCAAATATTTAATTTTAAATTGTAATTAATATTTTTTAACGCCTGTTTCTAAGATTTAAATAATCTATGGTAATTAAAGAAAAATAAAAAGAAATTTACTTAAAATGCGTCTAAAGCCAATTGAATAATTTAATTCATTTAACTGTTTTATTATTAGTGCCGATACTAGTAGACGAATTAGTTTTTTTAGTTGTATTCTGTTGTACTGTTGTTGGTTGACTTGTATTTGTTGTGGTTGTGGTAGTTGTTTTATGAGTTGTACCATTAGATATGTTTCCAGTTGAGTTGTTGGAAACATTGATTGAAACATTTCCAGCACCTTGATAAAGACCCACAAAATAACCGCCAATACCTGCCACAGCAACCAAAACAGCAATCAAAATAATGATCTTATTTTCCATTAGTTTGAGCCCCTCCTTCGATTGATTATTAATTATTATTTTACAAATTTATAGCTAACCAACTATTTTAATGGTTTCCATGTTTTTGAAAATTTATCGATAATACTATTTATCATTAAGTATATTAATTCAGTGGGAAAATTAAAATATTAATGTGAGATCTAAAAAAAGATTATTTTTAATAAAGTTTATATAAGTGTTCAGTTATACCCCTTATCATAGTCTAAATTCTGAACATTGTACAAAAAATATTCCATAAAAAAGTTATATTTCAAAATACAGGTTAAAATAAAGGTTTTTCGGCAAATCTATTCCGGTAAATTTATATGATATATCCATCAAATAAGATTACCTTATAAAGTTGGCAGGGTAATATAAAAGACATAAATAACTTTCTTAAAAGAGATGGAATTCAAATGATTAGTATAGGAATTTTAGACTTACAAGGAGATGTTTCAGAACATTTTGAAGCCTTAAAAAAAGCGCTCAAAAAAATGGACATAAAATCAGATATTATAAGGGTGAAAACAGTTTCAGATCTTTCCAAATGCGATGGACTAATAATCTCAGGAGGAGAGAGCACAGTTATAGGCAAACTCATGGATAAAACTAATATGAAACTTGCAATAATTGATCAGAATATTCCAGTAATGGGAACCTGTGCTGGATTGGTGCTCCTTGCAACAGAAACAGATTACAAACAACCATTACTTGGACTCATTGATATGAAAGTCAAAAGAAATGGATTTGGCCGTCAAAAGGCATCATTTGAAGAAGAAATTGAAATTTTCGGGAGTAAATATAGGGGAGTTTTTATAAGAGCACCCTACGTTGAAGAATTAAAAGAGGGAGTCATAATAGCAAAACTCAGGGATAAAATAGTTGCATTGGCATCTGGAAAACATATTGCCACTGCTTTCCATCCTGAGCTTACAAATGATACAAGGATTCATGAGTACTTCATTAAGGAGGTATTGAAGTGTGTGGAATAGCAGGAGTTGTATTTAAAGACAAAAAACTTCACCCAGTTGGCAATGCATTAACCAAGATGCTAGATGCATTACAGCATAGAGGACCAGATTCTGCTGGTTTCGCAATATATGGAGGTCTCGGACTGGAAGAAAATGAGTACCTCTTAAACATCGAAGTCAAAGAAAAATCAGGTCTTCTTGAATCCGTGAAAAATACGGTAAACAAAGCAACACCAATAAAAAAAGAGGAAATAATTCCCTCAGTTGAAAATTATATTATCTACCGATGTAAAATTGGATTAAAATCTTTTTCAGAGTTAAAACCCCTTATAATGGACATTGACAAAATTGATGATGTTATAGTTCTCAATGGAGCTCATTCATTTGAAATGATAAAAGATGTGGGCCTAGTAAAAGACATAGCATCTAGATATGATACAAGATCCAAAATGGGAACACATGGAATTGGTCACACAAGGTTTTCAACAGAAAGTCTAGTTGACAGATATCATGCACACCCATTCCAAAGTTACATTATACCAGACATTACAGTGGTGCACAACGGCCAGATAACCAATTACTGGAAAATAAGGGATCCATTAGAACGTAAAGGTCATATATTCGAAACTAACAACGACACTGAGTGTATTGTACACTATATAGCAGATAAATTATCAGAAGGTTATAAACTTGAAGAAGCACTCGAACAGTCTGTTATAGACATGGACGGGCCATTCTCATATATAGTTGGAACACCTGATGGCGTCGGAATAGCAAAGGATCAGTTAGGCCTCAGACCTGGAGTAATGGCTGAAAACAACGAAATCTTTGCCATAGCATCAGAAGAAGTTTCTCTACGTGAAGTAATGGACACTCATGATATAGACCAGATATCACCTGGAGAAACAAGGGCTTACACAATTTAAAGATTATGGAATAGTTAATATGCAATATTAACGGGATTATTGGTAAAAATTAAGGTGATTACAATGAGTGAATTTATAATCAATGCTGAGCACCAACCACCAAGGGAAGTAAACCGAGCCATAAGAAAAGCTGCAAGAGAATACAGCAAGATAACTATTAAAAATCCAAATGCTATGCATTATATTGCTGCAGGGCTTGTAGATCCAATTGAACTGGTTATAGACGGATCAGCAGGTTATTTTGCAGGTACCATGATACATGGGGCAAAAATACACATAAGAGAGAATGCAGGATGGTTTCCCGCTGATAATATGACGGAAGGAGAAGTTGTTATCGACGGATCCGCAGGCGATGGTGTTGGCCAAGGAATATATGGTGGAACAGTAGTTGTAAAACGGGATGTAGGCTCAAGAACCGGAGAAATAATGAAAAACGGCACCATTATTGTTGGTGGAAATTCAGGGTTCATGAGTGGACTATTCATGATGGGAGGACGTATAATAATCCTAGGAAACATTTCAGATGATGCAGGTGAATCGATAATTAGAGGAGCAATATACGTCCGTGGAAGTATAAAAAGCCTGGGTAAAAACGCCAAGGTCGAAGAAATAGATGATGAAGATATAAAAGAACTCAAGGAGTTATTGCCAAAATATGGTTTCAAGTTGGAAGATGATGATTACAATTCCTTTAGAAAAATAGTTCCACGATCTAACAGACCATTCTACGGTAAAGAGTCAGAGGAGGGGTGAAAATGGGAGAAACAACCACAAAACAAGAAAAAGTGGCAATGATAGGTACACCTTGCCATATGGTAGCGGCAAGCAAGCTAGACAGATTCTCAGATATCCTAGGAGAATCGCCTATTGACATCAAAATTGGACTCTTCTGCATGGAAAACTTCTCATACAGTTACATGAAAAAACTTTTAGAAGAAAATAACATTGACATGAATGATGTTAAGGAATGCAGGATCGAGAAAAACTCCCTATGGTTCTACTTAAAAGAGGATAAAGTTTTCAAAATACCAATTGAAAAAGCCAAATCATGCGTGCGTAAAAACTGCAACGTATGTATGGATTTCACTTCAGAACTCTCGGATTTATCAGTTGGTTCTGTTGGCTCNNGTTAAAAATGCAGAAAATGACAAATATATACAGACGAAACCTATTGAAGAATCTGGACTTAAACTAATTAAAAATCTTGCTAATAAGAAGAAAAAAGAGAATTTAAGTGAAATAACCAAAAGGGAAAGGGTAGGAAGACCTGTTATTTACAGGAGACAGATGCCAATTACCGAATTCACTGAAGAAGTTTCAAAATGTCAGTTTAAAGATCTCAAAGGTGATGTTATCGACATTGGTGCATGCGTACTCTGCGGAGCATGTGACTTTGTTTGTCCAGAGGGAATAATCAAAATTGAAGATAGAAAACCCCAGATAAAGGGCAAGTGTCCCGAAGGATGCAACCTCTGTTACGTTGCATGCCCTAGAACATACATACCAGATGATATTTTGAGCAAAGATGCCGATAAAAAACCCTTAGGAGATTATATGAAGATTATATCTGCAAAAGCTCCGATGTTAAAAGGTCAAGATGGTGGAGTTGCAACAGCACTATTAAACTACGCTTTATCTAAAAAACTTGTCGATGATGTGATTGTAGTTGATAAAAGTACTTCGGAAGCGTGGAAACCCGAATCAAAACTAACTAAAAATGTTGCAGATGTATTAAATGCTGCTGGAACAAAATACGCAGCATGTACCATTTTCACACCACTTAAGGAATTAAATAAGGGGAATGGAGGAGTTTAAATTGCCATTTAAAGTTGAAAAGGATCAGAAGCTCTGCAGAAGAAACTTCGATAGACCAGGATGCTGCTGGTACATGTGCGATAACAGGGACGAAGAACTGTGCAAAAACTGTTACTCCTGTGTTAATAACTGCCCTCACGATGTCTACGAAATAATCGACGACGAACCTTACCCACTTCACCACGAAAATTGTGTTGGATGCAGGATCTGCGAAGAAATGTGTCCAAACAATGCAATAGAAGTCAATGCTGTTCCAGAAGACAGAAGAAATGTATGGTCGCTAAGTGACATAGTTGAAATAGGAAGAAAATCTACAGAAGGAACCTACAAAGTTCGAGGCTGTGGAGCCACTAGGGTCATCCCAACATTTGACGACCTTGTTATTATACCTGCACAGGTTTCAAGACCACCAATAGATAAATACAGGGAACCTTGTAATACAAAGGTTACATTAGGTGCTAGATTTGCAGAAAACCCATTAGTATTGGATACTCCAATAATGATAGCTGCGATGTCCTTCGGAGCCCTTAGTAAAGAGGCTAAGATAGCTCTTGCAATGGGTGCTACTTTAGCTGGAACCGCGACTAACACAGGTGAAGGTGGAATGCTCCCTGAAGAAAGAAGATACGCTTCTAAACTCATAGCCCAATATGCATCAGGAAGGTTTGGAGTGTCGGCCAAATACCTAAATAATTCAGAGGCTGTTGAGATAAAAATAGGTCAAGGAGCTAAGTCAGGTATGGGAGGTCACCTCTTGGGAGAGAAAGTAACAGCAGATGTTTCACGTATAAGAATGATACCAGAGGGAACAGATGCATTAAGTCCTGCCCGTCACATGGACATAGTAGGACCTGAAGATCTCTCGATGAAAATATCCCAGCTGCGTGAAATAACAGACTGGAAAATTCCAATCATTGTTAAATTCACATCTGGCAGAGTAAGTGATGATGTAAAGATCGCTGCTAAAGCCGGAGCCGACATAGTAGTTGTTGACGGGATGCAGGGAGGAACAGGAGCAGGACCTGACATTGTGACAGAACACTCAGGCGTGCCCACCATAGCTGCCATTGTTGAAGCAGATGAGGCTTTAAAACAAATCAATCTGCGTGATAAGGTAAATTTAGTTGCAGGCGGTGGTATTAGAAATGGAGCAGATGTTGCAAAGGCCATAGCTCTCGGTGCTGATGCAGTTTACATAGCAACAGCAGCACTTGTATCTATTGGTTGCAGGGTCTGTCAGATGTGCTATGCAGGTACATGCAGAAAAGGTATTGCTACTCAGGACCCTCAACTCAGAAGACGTTTAGATTATATGGAAGGTGGTAAAAGAGTTGCACGTTACATAGAATCCATGACCGAAGAGGCAGTTATGCTCACACAACAGGCAGGTAACACCGACATACTTAAACTTGAAAAAGACGACTTAAGAGCTCTAACAATCGAGTCTTCTGTTCTAACAGGAGTTAAGATGGCAGGTTTAGAGTCTCCGATGGTAAACAAAGGAATCTACTGATTCCTCTTCTTTTATTTATTAATTAATTCCTACTGGACTCATTGGAAAACTTATTTAATTGGATCGAAAATTAGCTAATGGAAAATAATCTGTTTAACTTCTACTATCGCTGTAGTGTTTAAATTTTCGATGTAAGGATTTTCTTTAATTTCCCTAATTTTTTTTATCAGCTTATTCCTATCACCTTTCGGAATGTTTGATTTATCAACTGCATTTTCTAAAGCGTTTAAATATACATCGACAGTAAAATTGTTTATAGAGAAATCTTTAGTTAGAGTAATACTTAATTCACTTTGAAAACCTTCAAGAGCAGTCTTTCTAGATTTTCCAATGTTTTCAAGGAATTTAGATTCCTCTATTAATACCACTTCTTTATGACCAGGGGGACGACCATCGTAAACTCTAACTTTATCAACAACTAATGGTTCATCTTTGTTAGGCACTATAACATAATCAAATCTTTTTATATCCACATCGAGATCGAAAAAGCTCACATCAGATTTAATAACAGCTTTAACATTGTCTTGGATTTCTTCATTTTCTGATTTGTAATTTCGAATAATTTTAACAATATTTGATTTCATTACAATCCTCCAATTAATCTTAATTTTATTTGGATATTAAGTTCTATGAATTAGATTTAGTATTCAGCCATTAAATCTAACGTCTGATATAAATATTGCAAAACATTATGAATTTAATTGGTGAATGTATATTTATTATTTCTAATAAATTTTTTAAACATTAACCTACTTTATTATGATATCAAGTTGAAAAAGTTTAATTGTTTACGTAAATATTCTAAAAAATTGATAAATTTTGGAGTGAAAAATAATGGAAATTGCTAAAATTGTTGCTTACATCGCATTGATATTATTAATAATTATCTTGTTAGCATTACGTCCTATATTAGGGATTACTTTTTGTATAGTTATAATTGTTGTAATTTTCTACAATAGATACAAAAACGAGAAGATTAAAAACAAAGAAAATTGATATCCAATTTTTTTATTTTTTTTTAAATACTTTAAATTATATCATATACTATTTAAAAAAATATATCATTTTTTTGAGTACATTGCTTGCTGTTCTTTGAATTGTAACATTACGATCTGTACCGCAATAGTTATATAATAATAGACAAAAATTATATCGGAAAGAGGTTGCCTCTATCCTTTTGGCGATCAACTTTTTAGGAAACAAAAAATCATGGAAATTCTTGTATACCCTGAGATTGTAGGTTTCAATTATTTTGAAAAACTGAATTGAGACTTATAAATAAATATACAGGAAACCTTAAACTAAACTTAAATTTATGGAGGAAACAAAAATGATACCAGTTATTAACTCTGGTGATACTGCTTGGATGTTAATATCCACAGCTTTAGTAATCTTAATGACGATCCCAGGTTTAGCACTCTTCTATGGAGGGCTTATTAGGAGAGAAAATGTTTTAAATACTATATTTTTATCATTAGTAAGTTTTGCGATTGTAAGTATACTCTGGTTTGTTTACGGATATCAATTTACGTTTGGTACTGATATTGGTGGATTAATAGGATCTGTATCAAACCCGCTTTTTGCAGGGGTGGTTGAATCAAATTCACTTTCGAACTATGCACCAACTATCCCAACAGGATTATACGCTGTATTCCAGATGACATTTGCTGCAATCACAGTTGCACTTATTTCTGGTGCAATAGTTGAGAGAATGAAATTCTCAGCTTGGCTTGCTTTCATACCCATATGGATAACAATAGTCTATATGCCAATAGCACATTGGATGTGGGGCGGAGGATGGTTAGCACAAATGGGGGCCCTTGATTTTGCAGGCGGTACAGTTGTCCATATAAATTGTGGTATGGCTGCATTGGCTTTAGTATTGCTTTTAGGAACTCGAAAAAACGCACAGCTACTGCCTCATCACTTAGGATATTCCATAATTGGTGCTGGACTTCTGTGGTTTGGATGGTTTGGATTTAATGCAGGTTCAGCACTTGGTGCCACTAACCTAGCAGTTTCAGCTATGATTGTTACAAACCTGGCAGCTTGTGTGGGAATGATGACATGGATACTTATGGATAAACTTCAAACAGGTAAGCCAACTATTTTAGGAGCACTTTCAGGAGCTATTGCTGGATTGGCTGCGATAACTCCGGCAGCTGGTTATGTAAATGTTACAGCAGCAATAATCATTGGATTTGTAGCTTCTATTTGCGCATACTTTGCAGTTTCACATCTTAAACCCCGTTTTGGATATGATGACTCTTTAGATGTATTTGGAATCCATGGAATCTGTGGAATTGTTGGTACGCTGGCTGTTGGATTCTTTGCGACTCCTCTGATTAATAGTGCAATTAAAGGAGGTTTAATAGCGGGTAACCCTATGCAAATTGCTATTCAGCTTCTAGCAATTGTAGTAATTGCTTCATATTCACTGATTATGACCTATATAATAGGTAAGGGACTTGATCTTACAATTGGGTTGAGGGTTGAGGATAAAGAAGAAGTACAGGGTCTAGATTTAACTCTACACGAGGAATCCGGTTACAGACTGTCATGAATAGGTATAAATGATTTTATACGAATAGTAAAATAACAATAGGATTCTGAGGTGTACTTTATGAAAAGAATACTTGCGATCATAAGACCAGACAAATTAGAAGTTGTTAAGCAGGCTCTCGAAGAAATAGGTTGCCATGGTTTAACAATAAAAGAAGTAAGAGGTAGGGGAAGACAGCTTGGAATAACAGAAAGTTATAGAGGACATGACTACAAAGTTGATTTACTTTCAAAAATTGAGATTGAAATTGTGACTATAGAAGTACATCTCGAGAAAATAGTCCAGACCATTGTAGATACAGCGAAAACAGGAGATATCGGAGATGGAAAAATTTTTATTTCTCCTGTAGATGAGGTTATAAGGATAAGAACTGGTGAAAGAGGAGATAAAGCAATTTAATCCACTTTTTCTCTTCAATTTTCACATTTCGTATAAATTTCATAATGAATTCTTTTTTTAGATTTTTATCACATATAGATACTCAAAACATTTATATACCAAAAAAGTCAACTAATTATATCGGAAGTATGTTTCCTGCATCCGAGTTCCGACATAAAAGTTTAGGTGAAAAGTTTGATTGACTAATTAATTGGAGGAAGAAAATTGAAGCGATTATTTTAATATTTAAGAGGAAAATTATGCTCATTATAAAAAAAATAGGATTATAATAAATTTAAATTATCAAAATAGCTTTAGAATTAATAAATTATTTAGGAGGAAAATTATGGATCCAACAGCTCTCAACTCTGGTGATACAGCGTGGATGCTCACCGCTACAGCCTTAGTAATGCTTATGACCGTTCCAGGAGTAGCATTATACTATGGAGGTCTGGTGAAAAAAGAAAACGTTTTAAACACCCTATTCATGTCACTTATAGCTTTCTCAATTACAAGTGTTATATGGGTTATATATGCATATCAACTTGCATTCGGAACTGATGTAGGAGGATTTATTGGCAATGGAGCGAATTTGTTCTTTAATGGAATAAGTTCAGCTACACTAGCTCCGTTGGCACCGACTATACCGATAACAATTTATGCAGCATTTGAATTAGTATTTGCAGCCATTACAGTTGCTCTTATATCTGGTGCTGTGGTTGGTAGAATGAAATTTAAAGCATGGCTCGCATTTGTGCCATTATGGGTTACTTTAGTATATGTTCCAATATCTCACTGGGTGTGGGGTGGAGGATGGTTAGCCAAATTAGGTGCTCTTGACTTCGCCGGAGGTACAGTTGTACACCTTAACTGTGGTATAGCCGCATTAGTCCTCTGTATATATTTAGGCACAAGAAAAGATACAAGTTTACTACCTCATAACTTAGGATACTCGGTAATCGGGGCTGCGTTATTATGGTTTGGTTGGTTTGGTTTCAACGCTGGATCAGCACTTACAGCCGGAGGATTAGCTTCATCAGCCTTTTTAGTAACTAACACAGCAACAGCTGCCGGTATGATATCTTGGATGATAATAGACATCTTAAAAACTGGAAAACCTACTGTTCTTGGTGCAATAACTGGTGCAGTATGTGGTTTAGTAGCTATTACTCCAGCTTCAGGTTTTGTTACCGTAGCTGGTTCGTTAGTAATAGGATTCGCTACATCATTCTTCTCATATTATGCAATGACATGGTTAAAACCACGCTTTGGATATGATGATTCGCTTGATGTATTTGCTGTGCATGGTATTTCTGGATTATGGGGAGCACTAGCAACAGGTTTATTTGCTGCACCTATCATAAATTCATTAGGAGTAGGTTTATTCTACGGTAATCCTATGCAGATGGTATGGCAATTAATCGATGTTGGAACAGTTGTTGTATGGTCTGGTGGTTGG
This sequence comes from Methanobacterium sp., assembly GCA_003162655.1. Taxonomy (GTDB): domain Archaea; phylum Methanobacteriota; class Methanobacteria; order Methanobacteriales; family Methanobacteriaceae; genus Methanobacterium_B. Next base: position 12,659 of record PMMY01000300.1, read on the forward strand.
ACATTAGTCCTGGCGTACGTAATAGACAAAACCATTGGTTTAAGAGTAGAGCCAAAACAAGAAACTGAGGGACTTGACATTACCTTACATGAAGAGTCAGGTTACAGAATATAATAAGTGTGAGGTGTTATTATGAAAGAAATAANNTGAAGAAGTAAAAAAAGCTCTTCAAGAAATTCAATGCAATGGAATTACAGTAACTGAAGTTAAAGGTCGTGGACGGCAATTAGGAATAACTGAAAGCTATCGAGGGCGTGACTACAAAGTTGACCTCCTACCAAAAACCAGGCTCGAGATAATAGTTAACGACATAGATGCAGAGAAAGTCATTGAAACCATATTAAAAACAGCTCAAACTGGAGACATTGGAGATGGTAAGATTTTCATATCCCCTGTTGAAGATGTTGTGAGGATCAGGACAGGAGAAAGAGGAGAAAAAGCCGTCTGAATCTCCTAACTTTTCCATTTTTTTTATTTAGTTTGTTCTGGAGGAAGTGCGAATCAAAAATGGAAAATTAATAGAGAAGTTCCAAGAAACTTAAAATTCTCACTTTTTTTATTTTTCGAAAATATTTTTATAGAAATAGCATTTTATTGAATATTATTGAATATCTTTTTTAATGCATAAAAATTCTTGAAATCCTAATACAGAACTGATATTATNNTTAGAGGATTTTACTTTTTTAAAAAAATTTTTTACCATCCTCTTTTTTGAAGTATTTCGTTTTCTGGTATTTGACTTATCTCAAGCCCAGGCATTGCCTTACCAAGTTCTGTTGACACATTAGCTATAACCTCTGCGTCCTGATAATGAGTTGTTGCTTCAACTATTGCTTTAGCAACTAAAATTGGATTTTCTGATTTGAATATTCCTGATCCTACAAACACACCGTCTGCACCCAACTGCATCATAAGTGCAGCATCGGCTGGTGTTGCAACACCACCAGCAGCAAAGTTCACTACTGGAAGTCTACCTAATTTCGCTGTTTCTTTTACCAGTTCAAGTGGCGCTTCTATTTCACGTGCAACGCTCCAAAGTTCTTCTTCTGTCTTATCTCGCAGTTCCCTGATAGTTCCCATGATCTTTCTCATATGACGCACAGCTTCAACAACGTTGCCTGTACCTGCTTCACCTTTGGTACGGATCATTGCAGCCCCTTCATCTATCCTCCTTAAACCTTCCCCAAGGTTTCGAGCACCGCAAACAAATGGTATGGTAAACTTCTTCTTGTCCACATGGAATTGTTCATCTGCTGGAGTTAAAACCTCACTTTCATCTATCATATCAACCCCCAGATGTTCGAGGACTTGTGCTTCAACAAAATGGCCAATACGTACCTTGGCCATAACAGGAATGCTAACAGCGTCCATAATCTCAACAACCTTAGATGGATCTGCCATCCTTGCAACCCCACCAGCTGCACGAATATCGGCAGGCACTCTCTCAAGGGCCATAACAGAGACTGCACCAGATTCTTCAGCAATTACAGCTTGCTTTGCATTCACAACATCCATAATAACTCCGCCCTTAGTCATCTTAGCAAATCCTTTCTTTAAAACTTCAGTTCCATGTAACATAAGATTCCTCCTTATCAGGGTTTATTTTTAATTTAATCGATAAAAATTATTTCAATAAAATAAAAGTCAGAAACCCCATATTCGAACTTTTTATAACTCAAGATATATTGATAAAATCTTTTCATTATCATATTTAATTCTGTTTTGAATATATTAAAAATTTTGTATTTGTGGATTATAAGAAAAATCACTAAGGGTGTTTCATGTTGATTTTACATAAGCAATAAATAGGCTTAAGGTTAACAAGAATTATGCATAAATTGTTGAAAGGTAGTTTCATAATACTTATAGGGACCATAATCTTTAGGATAGGTGGCTATCTGTACGTTGTTTTAACACAGTCACTACTTGGTATACAGGGTTATGGTATGTTGAGCCTAGTAATGTCCTTTCAATGGATATTGATTTTAATTGCTGTTGCTGGACTTCCACCTGCCATTGCAAAGTATGTTTCGGAGTATCTTGCTAAAGATGACAGATTTATGGTGAAACAAGTTATTAAAACATCGTTTAAGATCATGCTCACCATGAGCCTCATATTTACTACTGTATTTTTCTTCCTGGCCACTCCGCTAGCAAATCTTTTTCATGGTGGCCCAGAAGTTGCGATCTTGTTCCAAGCAGTAAGTTTTATAGCTCCTTTCAGTGTTATTTTAGGACTGTTCAGAGGTGTTTTCCAGGGATATCAACGCATGACGGACATTATGGTTACAAGGGCTGTTGAGCAGATATTCATGATAAGCATGGCTGTTGTATTCATATTAGCAGGATTTTACGTTTTAGGAGCCGTTATAGGAACATTGATA
>PMMY01000300.1:15070-15524 GCA_003162655.1 Methanobacterium sp.
ACTTGGTTACTATAATATAGCCAGCCCCATAGCAAGACTTCCACTTATTATATCATCATCTGTTGCTGTAGCACTTCTACCAGCTGCATCAGAAGCTTTAGCATTAAACAGTGGAAATCTAGTAAAAAGATATGTTATACACTCTTACAGGTACTTGTTGATAGTCCTCCTTCCACTATGTGCTGTTGTGATTATATTAGGACTGCCAATTATGCATCTCTTGTTCCCAAGAGCCCCTTTGGCCTATAGCTTTGCAGGAACTGCTCTGAGTATTCTGGTAATTGGTATGGCTTTCTTTTCAGTCTACGGAATATCAGCAAGTGTTCTCCAAGCTGCAGGAAAACCATATCCTGCTATGTTCTTCCTAGCGATAGGAACAGCTAGTAATCTAATTCTAACGGTGATATTGGTACCAATGTATGGTTTAAATGGGGCTGCAATTGCAACTATGCTT
>PMMY01000009.1 GCA_003162655.1 Methanobacterium sp.
TATATGAAAAAGGATATCATGCCTATCATAATGACCGAGGGCCCCTACCAGAAGCTCAGCGGATACAAATGGCAGATAGCTACCAACCAGGTTGAAAGAAGCCTGAATTACAGAGTGGCTATGGGCGGAGGTTTTGGAGGATCATATACCTACGGCTGTGACTGGCTTCAGAGTTCAAATAATCCATGGGACAAGTATCTTAATCTTGGTGCCAGACCTCATATCAGGTTCTTCAGTGAGCTGTTCAAAAACCGTCCCTGGTGGGATCTGAAGCCTGACTGGGACCATAAATTCCTGACCGCTACAACCCTGAAAGGAGGTTTCCATATTGAAGAGAATAATTATACAATTGCAGCTTACGATACTCTTCACACAAAGCTTGGTGTAGTATATTGCACTGATATCCAGACTGTGACTATAGATCTGTCAAAAATGTCGGAACCAGTTAAGGTACAATGGTATGATCCAACCACCGGGAATTTCATAAGTATTCCTGGGTCTCCTTTTGAAAATAAAAATACACATCAGTTTACCACNNCAATAAAGATGATTTTTCGGTAAAATCCCGGTTAGGGCCTTTTGGAATCATTATCCCCTTTAAGAAATAAAACCGCATCCTGCCAGTCTGAAGGCAAGGTAAAAGTTGCACTACTGGCAGTAGGATATAGATCAATCCGGGTCCTTTCTCCGTTTAGCGGATTGATCCACCAGCCAGTCGCTTGCGAAGAGCTCGTTATGTATCCCAGATTGATAGTTTCCGGAGCTTTATCAGTCAGGTATGCCACTATCCAATCTCCGTCCAGTGAACGGGCCCCAATATTGCCATTGTCGCATTTTTTGAAAATTGTTTGATCCGGCACCATTTTCCACCAATCAATCGACCTGAAAAAATCACTCATTATCTTCATCTGGATGGCCCCGGGAGATGCATACCAGTCTTTCCAGGTTTTAGGAGANNAACCTGAAATGCCGTTGTCCCATCCTCCTCTTCATACCTGGCTTCACCATCAACTACCGGTTTAAAAGGAATCCTTACATAATCCGACCGCACCATATCGTAATTCATTAAATCTGTACTCCAGGTCTGAAGGGTGTTAAATGAAAGCCAGAATTCGGTATGCATAAAGCTTGATGATGCAGGTGAAGGATCGGGATGCATAGTAATCAGATGTTTGCCACTATCCGTNNCTTGAAGAAGTCGGTGATGGATCGGGATGCATTGTTATCATATGATTTCCTTTATCATTCTCCAGAATTCCCTGTACAGCGGTACGTATCATCGGAAAGGAAGCAAGGTCGGCATGGGGGTACATGGAATAAATAATATTCTTATGATTAAGGTACCGTTTTGCGAGCCAGGAAGTCCACGGTTTCGCGTTTAGAACCGTTATCCTGCGAGCATCATCATCCTTAGCGTGATAGACACCCACAACAAGAATGATTCCAAGTTGATCAGCAATTGAAACTATTGAATCAACACGTTTGAAATACTTCTCATCCGGGGTGAGGGGATTACCGTTTTTCCATGCCTGAAGCCCCTCCCAGGCTTTCATACCCTTGAGGGTTCCCCATTCGGGAAATACACCATTTAACATTACTTGTATTACATTGAATCCCTGACTCTTACGTTCAGAAAGCAAGGCTTTTGCCTCCGCAGCGGTAAAGTACCGGAAAAGCTCCCACTCTGTATCACCCAGCCAGAAAAAAGGTCTGGCCTCACTATCTACGAAATAATGTCCGTTATCACTGATATGANNTGTATTATACTTCATATTAAATCATGATTTATTCAAAGTTAATCAGAATTACTTACTCAATCCACACCAAACCATATTCTTCTTTATACGTTATGAGTATTTTAAATTTAAATATCGATATTTGATTGGTTCAATAATCTGAAGGTAAAAAATTCAATAATAATAACTATTTAAAACAGACATCGAAAAGCATATCTAATATGAAAAAGCTCCTAATTTCCATTTTCTTCAGCATATGTTTTACAATACAGTCTGTGTTCGGTTTTTTTCAAACCGCCGGGCAGATTGAAACCAAAGATGGGGTTACCCATCTTCATGAAGTCTATAAAATAATAGATACTTCTAAACTTAAGGTCGATATTTTTTACACGAATCAATCCTTTGCAAGAGAAAATAATACAGCAATTGTTTTCTTTCATGGAGGAGGATGGGCTTACGGCACTCCAAGTGAGTTTTTTACAACATGTGAAAGATATGCGAAGATGGGGATTATTACCTTTTCTGTAGATTATCGTTAGTCGATTGACAATGGAATTACTCCAAGTAAAACTATCAGCCCTATCGAATCTGTCATGGACGCTAAATCGGCCATGCGCTGGGTACGGAAAAATGCTGAAAAATTCCATATCGACAAAAATAAGATAGTAGCATCCGGCCAGTCCGCTGGAGGTCATCTGGCTCTTTGCACAGCCATGATTGATGATTATAATGAGAAATCAGATGACCTCAGTATAAGCTGCTCACCAAATGCTCTTTTGCTTTTCTCGGCATGTGTAGATGCTGTTGAGGGCTGGTGCGACCATTTGCTGGGTGACCGCAGAACTAAAATATGGAGCATTTCTCCATTCCATAATGTAAGAAAAGGATTACCCCCAATGATTGAATTTCATGGTGTCGACGATGAACAGGTTCCTAAATGGACAGTTCAATTTTTTGAAAGTGAGATGAAAGACAAAGGCAATTATTTTGAACAGCATATGTACAATGGAAGGAAGCACTACCTTGGTGAAGGTAATCCAAAGTATTCCAACTACTATGATGATGAAATACTAAATATTACAGACGATTTCCTTCGAAAATTTAAGCTCCTTGAATAAACTGTCAGGAACCTATTTTTTCTGTTCTTTCAAAAATGACTGATACCACAAATAGCTTTGTTTCGGATATCTTTCCTGGGTTTTGAAATCGACATATGTAATACCAAACCTTCTTGAATAGCCCATTAACCATTCAAGATTATCAAACATGCTCCAGACATAATAGCCTTTTATTCTTACCCCCCTTTGAATTGCCTGATGAACTGCTTTTATATGCTTTTGTAAATAGGCAGTTCTCAAAGCATCATTCACCTTTCCGTTTTCAAGTTTTTCATCAGATTGGCCATATCCTGCGCCATTCTCGGTAATGATTATCTCCGGATTATTATATTGATCTTTTAAACTTATCAGTCCTTCTACAAATGCAGCAGGATTTACGAATCCATTGAACATTTCAGGTTTATCAGGATTTTTGCCATTAACAAGACCGAAGAAACCTGCACCCGGCTTTTCGTGATACATATTTACTCCATAGTAATTTATACCAAGAAAGTCAGTTTTGGCTGATTTGATGAGCTCCATGTCGCCCGGCTGTATATCTCCGTATTGCGAAGCCTTTAACCGATCGAGCAGTTCAGGTGGGTATGAGCCATTGAAAGCCGGGTCCATAAATAAATTATTCCATACTCTCCTGACTATCTTNNGTAATTCCAATCTTCCCTCCCAGGTTTTTTTTGTGATATAGATTCACAGTCTGGGCATGAGCAAGCATCAGATGATGAATATTAGCAAAATGTTCTGAGATATATTTTTCAGATGCGGGGATTGAGGGCATTTGCTTAGCATCAATAGCATCAAAAACAGTTTGCATAAAGAACATTTCAATTGAGGGCTCATTAAAAGTAAGGAAAGTCTTTACCCTGTCCCCAAATCTGTCAAAGCAGAGGTTTGCATAATCCGAAAACCATTTCACACTTTCTCTGTTCATCCATCCGCCTTTATTGGCCAGAGCCAGAGGCATTTCAAAATGATAAAGAGTTACCAGGGGTTTAATACCATTTTCTATCAGGGTGTTAATCACAAAATTGTAATAATCTATCCCGGGTTCATTTACTTTTCCTGTTCCTTCAGGTAAAATTCTTGACCAGGAAATGGACAGACGATAAGTATTTATCCCCAGGTCTTTCATCAACTTTGCATCTTTCAGAAATTGATTCCTGTCATATTCGTTGATCGACACATCGCCAGTTACATCCTCTCCTGTAGCCATCTTGGCAAGACTGTAAGGCGGATTNNTCCCAGATATTGGGTCCTCTTCCATCAGCTTTTGTTCCACCTTCGACCTGGTAAGCTGCCGATGCAGCACCCCAAAGAAAGCCTTTTGGAAAAGTTAGTTTTTCACCACTTTTTATCTGAGCGGTTGCAGACTGGTATAAACAAAAGGAAAGGATCAAGACAACAGTGGCAGTTAAAATAATCTTGTTTCGCATAGTTTTATAATTAGAAATGTAATCACTCCAAATGTTTTTAACTTATAGCGCAATAGTGCAAACCTTGTTTAAAAACGGATACTAATTTAATCCCTTTCTTT
>PMMY01000288.1 GCA_003162655.1 Methanobacterium sp.
TTGACTTCTTTTTGAAATTCACCCTCTTTGTGACCGCAGAGTACAAGAATTATATTCGGGTTCTTTTTAACAAGTTTTTTGAAAACAGTTTCTGCATTATTGCCTTTAAGTTTATCGTTTTTATCTCTGCCGTTCATTCCAAAGGTTTTTAGATCATCAAGCCGGTTTCCATACCTGTCAAGATAATCATGGGTAACTAAAATAACTCTTTTCGAAGAATTATTGGAAATAATATTGTCAGCCCAGTTTAATACAGANNGCACTTCTGGGAGCTATCTCGAGGTTCATTATCATGAATTTATATTCTGAATAATTGAACAGGCAATAATAGTTATCAATTTTCCCCGGCTCAAAGAATCCGCCATGCCACCATGAACCAGGTTTCTCAAATCGGGTAGTCGGGAAATACCTGTTTAAAAGTTCTGTATGCCGGGTCCCGTCATAATAATTCTTTTCGGGGTTTTTCATGTCATTGTCTCCATATACTATTGAATATGGAACCCCTGCATCTTCGAGAATTTTGAAAGATTTGCTGGCAACTTCCCAGGCATATACCTTATTGTTGTTTGTGATATCGCCCAGGTGAATAACATATTGAATATTGAGAAGAGTTTTAAACTCTGTGATCCAGTTCATTTGCTGATAGAAAATATCGGGGTAGCTCGATGAGTAATGTTGAGTGTCAGGCAAAATGATTATAGAGAAAAAATCATTTTTGTTTAAAAACGAGATATTTAAAAACGCCTGAAACAGTATAAACGCAAGGAACAAACTATGTTTTTTTCTTATTCCCATATTTTCATTTTCTGTTTTTTATAATTTTAAAGAATGGTTTATTTACGGGTAAGCTAGAAAACCTGAATATACCTGATATTAATTAAATTACATAGCAATAGTTATGCATGTTAAATATATTTTATAAATTTACTAATAACAAAACAAAGAAAATCAGGTAGTAGGCTTGTGAAACCCGTTATCTTGGAACATAATGAAAACAAGGATTTTCTTTCAGTTTTCAGTTGTTACTCTTCTTTTTTTCCTGTTAACAGTCTTTATTAATGATTTAACAGCCCAAACAGCTAAACCTGATTCAATAAAAAAGAGTTTCAGGCTTTTTAAAGACAATGAACTTATAGAGATATCATTGCGATTCGATCTTTCAACCTATTTCAGGGCCAAGCCTCAGGATGAATATCTGAAAGCTAATTTAACCTTCCATTTAAGCAAAACAGATTCTGTAAGCAGAGAGATAAGACTGAGGACACGTGGTGTATTCCGNNGATGCTCCTATCGAGCTGAACCTTAAAAAAGCAAATTTCGGTTATTCTGATCTAAACAAGATCTCAAAATTAAAACTGGTTCCGCAATGCAGTTCAGGCAGGGAGAAAGAGGACTATGTACTGAGAGAATATCTTACATATAAGTTGTTTAATGTACTTACTGACACAAGTTTCAGAGTACGTCTTCTGGTCGTTAATTATATTGATGCACAAAAGAACAAGAAACCAGTAAAACAATACGGGTTTTTCATTGAACCGGCAGAAATGCTGGCAGCCCGGACCAATAGCCTTCTGGTTAAATCGGTAAACCTTAACCAAAAAAATATTATTCCTAAAATTATGGACAGGCTTGCCATATTCAATTATATGATAGGAAATTATGACTGGTCTGTACCAGGCCTGCATAATGTTGTTGTACTAAAATCAAAGAATTTTGATCCTACAGGAGCCGGACTTGGAATATCTGTTCCGCATGATTTTGACTGGACCGGAATGGTTAATCCGACATACGCTATTCCAACTGAGGAAATTGGTGTAGAAAATGTACGCGAAAGGCTTTTCCTGGGTGTTTGCAGGGATAAGGAAGTATATAATAAAGAACTGGCCGTGTTTCTGGATAAGAAGCAGGAATTTTACCGGGTCATCGAGGAGTTTCAATATATAGATAAGAATGTAAAAAAAGATCTGACACATTATCTCGACGGATTTTTTGATCTGCTGGTTGGGAAAAGAGACAGAATTCTATCCTATTTAACGAGTACATGTAAAAAGGAATAATCCTAAATATTAATAGAATGAGTGATAGTATCTTTGATCTGACCAACCCGAACTTTTTGGGTATCATGTGGCGGTTTGCTGTCAATATTGTTTTTCTGTTCATTCTGATAAGGGTAATTTATTTCAGATATTCCCGTAAGGAGAAATTCCTTTTTAGCTTTTTTTTGATGGGTATAATGGCCTTCTTCATAACCTCTATGTTAAGATCGGTATTTATAGAAATGGGCATGGCGGTAGGTCTTTTTGCCGTTTTCGGAATACTCAGGTTACGTGCAAGCAATTTCAGTGCAAAGGATATGGCCTATACTTTTGCAACTTTTGGGGTATCAGTCATCAATTCACTGAAACTTCTTAAATTCCCCTTACTGGGCGTTTTGATAATAAATTGCATAATTGTTCTGTCTGCCTATCTGCTGGAGGTGTACTCACTCAGGTACAAATCTGAGAATCATACAAT
>PMMY01000035.1 GCA_003162655.1 Methanobacterium sp.
CGTCTTTGAAGTTTTCAATTGTTCCCTTAGTTTCATTTACTAAAACTAAATCGTTGTGAAATGTGGGTATAAGATCTTTAAGGGTTACATCATCACCTTTGACATTCCTTGCATCTACTTCAATTACAATTCTGAAAATTAATCTCATTATTATATTCGGCATGTACTTTACCCATTGATAAGGTGGTTCAAGTTCATCATCACTCACTTTGGTTGCTATTTCACTGCTTGTCACCATTGCCAAGCTCAATTTGCCTTGAGCTACATATTTATCGTAACGCTTACCTATGTCGTTAAAGTTGTTCATTTCAGTTTCGTTAACATAGAATGGTGGTTCGTAAAGGACGGCTTTATGGATAGCAGTCAAATAAAGAGCTGATTGCAACGCAATAATTCCACGGGTCGCTGTACCAAAGACATAAAGTGCTCCTGTTTTTTTTAGTAGAGCGTCCATATCTTCAACTTCCCTTCGTAGACCATAGTTATCACCAAATGGTCCGCTTAAACCACGACCACGACGGTCTGGAATGTATACCGTAAAATCATCAGACAGAGCCATACCAAGTTGCATCAAACTTTGAGAGCCTTTTGCACCCCCATGCAATAAAATAATACCCGGACCACTGCCCATCTGCCTGTAACCAATAACAGTACCATCTTTAGAAGTTACAGAACCTTTACTATATTTTTGTTTTGTACTCATATTTTATATTATGGTCCAATTCACAGAAATAAATTTGGTCTGGTTATAATTAAGAAGAAAATAACAAGTTATATCATTTTAATCGCATATAATGAAGTAATTTTTATTTAATATAACATCTTTTTTTATTATTAATTTTACCAGATTTCTACCGATTTATTTTATTTGGATAACTTAAATTACTTGAAATTATGAAACATTAACTTATAAATATTATTTTGCTACATAAAATGTCCATTTTGTCGTTAATTTTAAATAACATTTTTTTTCGATTAGAATTCCCATTTATATTAATAATTATCCATTTCGAAAATTAATTATCAGCTGAAGTACATAATTAATAGCAGTAAGGGGGGATTGGAATAATGGTTTATGTGCTTGCAGATCTAAAAGTAGAGAATTATGAAACATGGAAGGCCTTTTTTGATAAAAGATCAGATACACGAGAAGGAAGTGGGGCTAAAGAAGCTCATCTGTTCCGTAACTCGGATGACCCGAATGATGTCTTGATATTATTTATTTGGGACACTAAAGAAAACGCAAGGGAATATATGGAATCAGAAAATCTACGAAAATACCTAAAAAACGCAGGATCAGAAATAAAAAAAATAACTTACCTAGATGAACAAGAAACATCAATTTAAAAAAAAATTTGGAGTGATTAAAAATGGGTGTTGTGATGCAATTCGCTAAAGTCAAGGATTATGATAGATGGGAACCTACTTTTAAAGAAGATGCTTCAATGATTAAAGCCAATGGAGTAAAATCTATAAGCGTATTACAAAGTATAGATGATCCTAATATTGTCATTGTAACTAGTGAATGGGAAAATCTAGAAACTGCCAAAAAATTAATAGAATCAGATGAGATACGTGCCCGAATGGAAAAAAGTGGAGTTGTCAAGTCGGAAATATATTACATGGAAGAAAAATTAGTATTTTAACTCATTATCCCACTTTTTTAATAATCATTTCCATTAATTATTTCTTAATTAATATGCTCATAAAGTTTATTAACATAGTTCAATATATTATTAATTAGCNNAGGGTGAATATTTTTGAATGAGAAGGTTAAAATGATAACCCTGTAAAAACAGTTGATGAATATCAAAAATGGATAAAAAGAGCTAGTATTATAGTCCCAAATATTCCTCCATCCTTTTTTGAGATATCATTATTTAAAATTATTTGAAAATAATTAAATAATCATAATCTTTTTTTAATGAAATAAATTTTGATTTTAAACCTAGACATTTTTGTAATGGCATTATTAAATGTCTGTTGCCTTCATATTGTCAGATTCAACTTACTCAATTTTGTAAGCATCTCCTTTCTACTGAACTGTAACCTATTACCATATGTAAGGAATTAATCTGTATTTTACTTTATCTTTATAATCGGGATATCCCCTTAATTCTAGTATCAACATCTTCTCTTCACCAATAAGACGGGCAACAAATATGAGCGAAAGGAATATACCAACTATAATCCCGTATATAGATCCCAGAAGCAGTGGCGCTCCTAAAAATAACATTATTCCTCCCAGATACATTGGATGTCTTACAAATCCATATACTCCTGTAGAGACTACTTTTTGATCTCTTTCAGATTGTATTCGAACCAGAGGAGATACAAAGCTGTTATCTTTATACGATCTAAATAAAAGAAATGCAGAACCTATTAATAAGAAAAATCCGATTATTTCTAACTGTAGTGGGAAGTTAATGGTCCATACAAATCTCTGTGCATCTAATGGCATGATTATATACCATATTATAAAACTTGGAAACATGATGTAAATAAAATATTTATCCCATCCTTTCTCTTCACCACTACCTGGTTTTCTATATCTTTCCTCTAAAAGTCCAGGGTCATAATGGTACAGATAAATTATTGTAGTATATGACAATCCTAAAAACCATATGCTGAATATCCAACCTTGAATCCAAAACCAATTACCAGAAAGACCTAACAAAACTACAGGGAAAATGAGAAGGTAAATAAAAGTTAAAAATATTTTCTTTGGCGATGTTTTTGGATTTTCCATTTATTATACTTCCAATTATTCAGTTTAAACCTAGCTATAGGTGTTTTTTTTATATATTTTAATAAAATTTAATGATATAAATCAATTGCTATCCTAATAAAAAAAATAATAAATTTATATAACACAATTTATTTTAAAA
>PMMY01000204.1:0-2700 GCA_003162655.1 Methanobacterium sp.
AAATATTAAGACAAAGTGAATATGTGAAGTGATAATTAAATTTGTTAAAGTACTTAAAAATGTATTAGAAGTAAAGTTCTTAAAGAGAGATTATTCATTTAATTTTAATAATTCAAGTAGGTAAATATGGAATTTTTTTATAAGATGATGTACAAGAAGAGTATGGTGAGAAAATGATCAAAATAGGTATTGTAGGTGCAAGTGGTTACACAGGTGGAGAACTATTAAGATTCCTTAAAAACCATACCGAAGTAGAGATCGTAGCTGCAACGTCCAGAAAATTTGATGGCCAGCCAATTTATAAAGTACACCCACATCTGAGAGACTTGGAAATAAAATTTGAAAACCTTAAACCTGATGAAATTGATTGTGATCTAGTATTTACTGCCACTCCCCATGGAGCTTCCATGAAAATAGTTCCAGAGCTTTTAAAAAATAATATGAAAGTTGTTGATTTAAGTGGTGATTACAGGTTTGATAACATTAAAACCTATGAAAAATGGTATGGATACGAACACAGCCAGCCTCTCAAGGCTGTCTATGGACTGCCAGAGATCAACAGAGAACTTATTAAAGATGCTGATCTTGTTGCGAATCCAGGATGTTATCCTACAGGAGCCATACTAGCTTGTCTACCAATTGTAACTGAGAAAATAGCTGAGAAAATAGTTGTAGATGCTAAATCAGGTGTGAGCGGAGCAGGTGTAACTCCAACGGATGCCACTCACTTTCCCAATTGTAGTGATAGTGTTTCACCCTATGCAGTAACAACACATCGTCATGGTCCTGCAATTCAGGAAAAATTATCAAATTTTGGAAACGCCAAGGTATCATTCACACCCCATCTTGTACCGGTTATTAGAGGAATAATGACAACTGTACACAGTTTCATCATCGAAGACGTAAGTTCTGATTATGTACAAGAAATTTACAAAGAATTCTACGATGGAGAACCCTTTGTAATGGTTCTTGATAAGGGCGAAATACCAAGATTAAGCTCTGTAAGAGGATCTAACAACTGCAACATCGGAAGTTTTGACATAGATGAAAATGGTCGGTTAGTTGTTGCATCAGCAATTGATAATCTAGTTAAAGGTGCATCGGGCCAGGCTGTACATAATATGAATCTAATGTTCGGATTTCCAGAAACAGAATNNCCCAGAATCAATTGATATGGTCGGTCTTCATCCCTAGAACATATTATAATATCAAGAGGATCCACCTAAAATCTTCTTTTTTTAGTCAAATATTGATAGGATTTCCGAGTTAAAGATATTTATAAGGTTAATCCATTCCTTAAAGATCTATTTCTATATTAAGAAAAGAATGGTCAAATTTCAAAGAATATTCCTTTATGGTAAAATATATTACACTAAAAAAGTGGATATAAAGATTTATATAAGAAGATTAAGTAAATAAAATCTTAATTTTTCTCTATTATGGTAATAAATAAACAATCATTTATATGAAATATCCTTATAAGATAGAGTAGATAAAATATTGGTTAGATAAAATTTGAAGTAAAATTCTGAATAAAGCAGATTGTTGTAATCTTTAATTGAGGTGTTCCAATGAAAACCGTAATTTTTTATTACTCCCGCACCAGAAAAACTGCCAAAGTGGCTAAAACATTAGCAGAGGAAATTGAGGCAGATTCTATTGAAATTATGGATCTTAAAGATAGGATGGGAGTTATAAATTATTTAACATCATTAATTGATGCTTTAAGAGAAAATAAAACTACAATCAAACCGAACGAATTTGATCTGACCGAATATGATTTAGTTTTTATTGGTGCACCTACATGGGCTGCAAAACCGGCACCTGCAATCATAACCATGATTGATATGTGCGATCTAAAGGGTAAAGACGTAATCCCTTTCACCACCATGGGAAGTAGCGGGAGCGAAAAGGTAATTCAGAGGATGAAAGAGAAAATTGAAGCAAGGGGTGGAAGAATGGTTAACTCCTTCGCAGTCAAAACCGGTGGAATGGAAATGGATAATATTTACAAAGAAACCAAGAGGATCCTAGAGGAGATGGATCCAGAGATTTACGGGATTCAAGAAAAATAATTATTAAATAATCTGGTGATTCAATGTCAATGATAGACAGAATTTTAGACTCTTACAAACCATTAATTATAATCCCGGTGATTATAACCCTAATTGCACTTGGAATAATCCTTAGTGGAGGTCTACAAGAGGGGATAGACCTTAAGGGTGGATCGATTGCAATATTACAGCTGGAACAACCAGTCACCAATGATCAGTTGGCGACCAAGATTCAAAACTCCACAGGGGTACAAGCAAATTTAATAACAGTGACTACAACTGGTACAAATCAATCCACAGTAGAAATTACAGGTAGTGCAGCTGATGTGGTAGCTGTATCGAGTGCACTTAATGGAACTGCCACAATACAAAGTTTCACATCCGTAGGTCCGCTTTTAAGTAAACAATCATTGACCCAGGTTTATTATGCACTGGCATTCGCATTCATTTTCATGTCCATAACTGTATTTATAATATTCAGAAATTTCGTGCCTTCAATGGCTGTTATACTCGCTGCTTTCTGTGATATAGTAATAGCAATCGGAGGCATGTCTGTATTTGGAATTCCCCTTTCACTAGCATCTGTTGGTGCTCTTTTGATGTTGATTGGATACAGTGTGGACACTGACATACTTCTAACAACAAG
>PMMY01000204.1:2720-9336 GCA_003162655.1 Methanobacterium sp.
CTTGGAATACTTAGATGGTACATGGAGGGTCACAGATGAACTTCATGGAATTTATTAAAGATTATAGGGTTATCCTTCTAATAGTCCTGTTAATCGGAAGTATTGGTGCAATATCAGTATTAGGAATTCAACAGGGTCTCGATCTTAAGGGAGGATCAATTATTCAGATCCACCTTGCGCAGCCAGTTGACACAACGACCATGAACAAAGTTACCAATGTTCTTGATAAACGTTTAAACGCCTTCGGTGTATCGGATGTACAGGTACGTCCAAGTGGAAATCANNCAGACAGCATTAGTTGGAACCGACATTGTAAATGTTAAACCGTATCAGATAACTGGAAATCAATGGGTAGTTCCTTTCACTGTTACAGTACAAGGTGCTAGTAATTTTGCAAAGCTTGCTGATGGTAAAGCAGGAACACCAGTTCAGATGTATTTAGATGATAATCTGGTTTCATCACCAGAAATTGGTGCTGATTTAGCTAATGGTGTACCATCAACAGATGTTCAGGTAAGTGGAACAGAACAGTCAGCAGCTGCAGCACAGGCACAAGCCAAATCAATTCAAGTTGTTCTACAGTCAGGAGCCCTTCCTGTATCGGTTTCCATTGTTGGGATACAATCTGTTTCAGCCGACCTTGGAAGCCAGTTCAAAACCGGAGCACTTATTGCAGGATTCCTTGCACTTCTGGTTATAGCGATTATAGTTTTCATCAGATATCGAACTCCGTTGCTGGTAATTCCAATTATTATCACCAGCTTATCCGAACTTGTACTCATTCTTGGAGTTGCATCGGTTACACATTGGAACATAGATCTTGCAGCAATTGCAGGTATAATTGCAGCGATAGGAACCGGTGTAGACGACCAGATCATAATCACGGATGAAGTACTGAAAAAGGGTATTGAAACTAAAAGAACTGTAACTGCTCTTAAGTTCAAAATTAATAACGCCTTCTTCATCATATTTGCTTCTGCTGCAACTTTAATTGCTGCTATGCTACCATTAGCATATGTTGGGTTTTCAAGGGGTGCCACAGGAATTGGTTTACTATCTGGATTTGCTTTCACCACAGTTGTAGGTGTTTTAATTGGAATCTTCATAACCCGGCCTGTTTACGCTAAGTTCATCGTACTTTTACTCGGAAAAGAGAAAAAAGAGGATAAAGAAATTAGAGAATCAGTTAGGGGACGTAATAAACCAGTACAAGGTAAAAAAAGTAAGAAGGGGAAGAGAAGTAAAGGTAAAAAGGGTAGAAAGTAAAATTTTTTTCAAACCCATTCAACTTTTTTTTATTTATTTTTTTAAATCAATTTCAAGGTTTTTTTTATCAATTTTTTCAATTAAATTTAATCTGTTAAATCAATACTAAACCAATTAATTAATAAATTAACTAGAATAGCATTTCCGATATTTTAAAGCTCAGAATGATATTGATACCACGAATACAGGTAGATTATTTATATTAAACTAGTTATAGTAGATTAGAAATTAAAATAGTTTAATATAAAATATTTTATTAGAGTTAAGTAAGTCTTATATTTAATAAAATGAATATCAGTAATTAATTACCTTAGACAAAGAATCAAAAAAAAATTGAAAATAGGGAAATCTATGAAAACTCCTAGGGAACTGAAGGTCAAACCGATAAGAAACGGGACAGTAATAGATCATATTACTGCTAACAAAGCATTAAATGTTCTTAAAATACTAGGACTGCCCAGTAAAGAAGCTGCTGTTACAATTGCAATGAATGTGAAGTCCTCTCAGATGGGTGCTAAGGATATTGTTAAAATTGAGGGAAGAGAACTTAAATCACGTGAAGTAGATAAAATAGCCCTTATTGCTCCAAACGCAACCATAAACATAGTAAGAGAATATGAAATAGTTGAAAAGGGCAAGGTTACACTTTTAAATAATGTAAGGGGAATTCTTATTTGTCCCAACCCAAACTGTATCACTAATACCAACGAACCAGTTAAAACCAAATTTCATGTAATTGACACAAACCCTCTGATGCTTCGATGTTATTACTGCGAACGTATCATGAACAACGAAGACATAGAAGCTCAATTCAAATAATATTCATCAATCAATTTAATTTATATTATTAGGCTTAATATAAGGTTTAACAATGATTAGGAAAGTATTTAATTTAAATACATATGAAAGAATTGAAATCCATGATATAACCCAGGAAATACAGTTAATTGTTGGACAAAGCAGTTGTAAAATTGGTGTAGTAAATATTTACAGCAGACATTCAACATCTGGCATTGTAATAAATGAGAATGAAAAAGGACTTTTAAAAGATTTCCAAGATGTCCTTGAAAAATTAGTACCCTCTAATGAAAATTATAATCATAACAGAATAGACAACAATGCAGATTCCCATATAAGATCCTTTTTAATAGGTAACACCGTAACAATCCCATTGTACGATGGAAAACTAGACCTTGGAACCTGGCAGAGTATATTCTTTGTTGAACTCGACGGACCAAGACGTAGAAAGGTAACTGTTACGGTTATGGGGGATTAATTACGATCTTTAATAAAGGAATAGTTTTAAAAAATAGTTGTAAGTCAATATTTATTTTAACCATTAAATTCTATTTCAAATGCCACTACAGGATATTCAAGTTCAAAGTTGGTTATAACCTCAGGGTCAAGCTCTCCGAAAAATCCTTTAACAGAACCCATACTAATATCATCATTTCCTTCTTTATCTTTAGATACTCCTTGAAAAGTTGCACACCTACCCTTTATAAATGAAGGATAGTCAATGGGTTCAAGTATCATTTTAAGTCCTATATTTGAAACAAATGAATCTGTGATAGATTTTATTTCTGTGAAGTTTGCATTAGAATGTGTAACTGCACAAGCAATTTTTTTAATTATTTTAGTTCCTGTTTCAGTATCCGAATCAATGTAGGCCACATCTCCCACTTCAAATATTTTCTGTGGAAGTTCTTCGTGTTTGTTGTCCTCTAAAAATTCCATCAAACCGTTCATGAGACTTTTCCTTATCATGGTACGATCCTGAGATATCGGTTGAGCAACCATAACATGTTCATCTTCGTCTAATTTCATGTTAGCATAGTGTTGGCTTTCACTGGTGAGCATGAGACTCATTATCTCATAAAAGCCCATACCTATCATTATCTCCCTCACCCTGTTTTCAAAGGTCCTTGCAATATCTGGATATGCAACGGTTGCTACTTGTGGAAGTTCTGCTATGATCTTTCTGAAACAGTAGCCTATTGCAATGTTCTCGATAATATCAACCTCATGTAAAATATCAATCCTGTATGCAGGTACAAAAACAACAATCTTATCATCTGATTCTGCCCCTGCTCCTAGTCTCACCCTATGTAGCATATCGACAACATCATCTGCTGAAAGTTCAATTCCAAGTATACGCCTTGCATTTAACAAATTAACATACATCTTTTTAGGTGTGAGATCAGGGGTTTCAACTGTTCTATCTTGATAGATAATTTCCATGGTTTTGATACTGCCCCCTGATTCTGCAAATGAACAGGCAATTATGTTAAGCGCAAAGTTAACAGCCCTTTCATCAGTACCAGTCACATCAATCAAAATGTTTACAGTATTTTCAGTAAGCTTTGTAAGTTCACCATTTATTATAGGCGGCATAGAAAGCACATTATCCTCAGAATCGGTTATTAAAGGATATTTAGAGAATTTATCCATAAGATGAGCGTACTTCTTCCCTTTTTTATGATGCTCTAGAATTTCATTCAGTTTCATCTTCTCTGTAGTTTCAAGGGGAACAAATGAAAATTTATCAGGTACAGCTGCCCTGTATGTAAATGGCGGCTTTACAACGTCCAAGTTGTGGATTCCAATTGCAACCTTCTTTCTATCGCGACCTAAAACCCAGTGCAGATCTTCTTGGAAATCCATGAGTCCCCTTAATCTATTTTCATCTAACGAAATTCCCTCGATTATACAGCAAGCTGTGTATGGCCTTATATCCCTCAGTTCAGGGTCTACATTCATACTCACACCAGATTTGGATAAACTGTAATTTGGAAGTCCCTTTTCAATACCAAGGAATCCCTTAACAGTTCTAGTAATCCCTTCTACGCTGTAGTAATCTGGTCTGTTTGGGAAGAACTCGACCTTGATCATTTCATCGTCATAATGTTCTATATCACTTCCGATCATTGGAAGCATATCAATAAGTTGATCCTTAGTGATCTCTCTCCCTAAAACCTGGTTGAAATATTCATAGCTGAAGTTTATAACTGGCATAGTATTATCATCCATTCATAATTTATAACAACTTGTTTAAAATTCAATTTTATATCTTAAACTACTTTGAACTATTATTTTTATATATTTTTTAGCTTATTTATTCCCACAATGGATTAAAAAATTTATGTGGGAACTCCTGCAGCGAAAATAATGATAAAGAATAGGGATTCAATTGTAAAATGCAGACATCTGTGACCCAATGAGTTCAGTTCTATCCCTGAAAATTCATGGTACAAATCTACAACCATGTGAATCATGGCTGCCAGTATACCTATTTCAAGTGATAAGAAAATCACTGATAACAAGACAAAATGGAAAAATGCCTCCATTACTTCGTGAACAATCCAAAGTCGAATATTTGAAGCAACACTCTCCTTTATGACCCCTGCA
Source organism: Methanobacterium sp. (assembly GCA_003162655.1). Lineage (GTDB taxonomy): Archaea > Methanobacteriota > Methanobacteria > Methanobacteriales > Methanobacteriaceae > Methanobacterium_B. Next base: position 7,395 of record PMMY01000204.1, read on the forward strand.
AGGAGTATGTAGAAGTCTGCAAATACTCCCCACATTATCCGGCTGTGTATTTCATCACTGATCGCAAGGAATACTGCTATGTAAAACCATAATATCTCCATTCATCATCACCATGAAAATTGTTACAATAATATATCTTCAAACCCTAAAATCTGCTGTTACTAGTCTAAATTCAATAATTTTTTATGATTATCACACCATTAAACTATAATATTCCTTTATTGACAATGTGGTTTTAATACTAAAAAAGGTTCTTGTTTAATGTATGTTCCATCCCCACACAGCACTAAAATTTTCAATAATCCACTTAATTATATTATAAAACTTAGAAGTTGATTTATTATTAATAAACGTCTCTTTATAACTTCTCCTGACTGACTTATCAAAATCTCATTAAATAATTTTGATAATATTTTATTCTAACTAATTTTTATTGATTATACAATGGTTTTAGGTTTGATATATGGTTAATAACCAAAATACTTAAATATTTTTCATTTTAAAATAATAATTAGATAGTTTAGGAGGTTAAAAAAGATGAAAGAACAAACAAATGAAGTAAAAACACAAGTTGCCGGAACTATTTCTAATTTACTGACCGTGGCATTTGGATTGATAGCAGCTTTGGCTTGGAACTCTGCAATACAAGCAATTATTGTCTCAGTATTGCCTAAAGGAAGTGGCATTACGGGTTTATTAATTTATGCAATTGTTATTACAATAATTGCTGTTATTGCAACCATTATAATAGCTAGAGCTCTTGGCAAACCACCTATTACAGAAGTCAGAATAGTTGAGTAAATAATATCCATTCTATATTTTTTAATCTAATTATTTTTTTACTTTAGAACTGGATCACAACCTTCAGTTCCCTATTTGGATCATTGATTAAATAATNNATGCTTCTTTAACAACTAAAATTATTGTTTTAACGTTCTTCATATGGAGACCACTAACTTAAAATCTCTAGTTTCACTTCATAGAGTAGAGTAAATCATATTTTTAGTAAAATAAATAGTTCTAAAAATAGCAAATCAAAACCATTTAACCCCTAATCTCTCCAATATAAATCATCTCTTCTATCTCTATCTTCTATTATCTTCCTATCATATTTACGATTCTTTCGATTTAATCTTAATATTAAGGCACCTATTGCACCACCTATTGAACCCAGGACTATTAAAATAATTATTGATTGTGATGTGGTTGAAGGAAAATAAAATATTAGATTAACTGAAGATGCACTAATCTGACCTTCGAAAATATTGATTATCCATAGGATTACTGCCCCTGCTACACCCATAAGTCCTCCGTTAATAAAACCATCGAAAATGCGGCCATATGAAATGTAACCAACAAATATGCCTCCAAGTAGAAAAGCTAACATAAAACTCGGCAATCCCAGTACAGATACGAAACCTAGAATGTTTAAAATTACAGCAATTAAAATTGATAAAATAAATCCTTTAAACAATGCTTTATATTTTACCAATAGATCACCTAAAAAAATAGAAAAATTGTTATTTAATATCGACTTTATGTTTCTCTTCCATTAATTTGGGAAGATTTACAGTCAAAATCGAGTCATTGAATTTTGCAGTGGCTTCTTTTACATTTATTTGAGCTGGCAGACTTATAGATCGTTTTGTTTCCCCATAACTCCGTTCCTTTTTAATGTAATTGGCTCCTTCTTCGTCAATTTCATCTTCAAATTTTGCTGTGATGTCTATACTATCCTCTGAAATGTCTATGTCAATATCTTCCTTTTTAACACCGGGGAGATCGGTTATCACAATTATGGAATTTTCTGTTTCCATAACATCTGCCAGTGGCTTTTGGAAAGTTGTGGTATAATCTGATAGGCTTTTCCCGAGTTCTTCTTGTTTCTCTTTTATGGTGTTGACAATGTCGCTTAACATATTCTCAGTACGTGTTTTCTCTT
>PMMY01000135.1 GCA_003162655.1 Methanobacterium sp.
ATATTTCATTTTTTATTAGTATTAACTGTTTATTGGTATTTGAGTTTTTTTTTATTTCCCAATTTTCTCTACTATATTGGACTATTTCAATTGGTTTATTCATTGGATCGTATTTAAAAAAGTTTGATTTAACCTGTAGTTTACCCAATGCATAATCATTTATTTTTTGAATAGAGTTGTCAGTAGAATTGTTATCTACAACAACTACTTGGTAATTGGGATAATTTATTTGATAAACAGATTCAAGGCATTCTACGGTATCTGCCCAACCATTCCAATTTAATACGATTATAGCAACAGGGGGACTCATTAAATCACATTTTATTTTAAATTTTTTCTAATAAGCCTATTCTCTTTCTGAATTATATAGATTTCTCGTTTAAGAAGGCTTATCTGAGTTGCTACAAATCCAAAAATCAATATTTGTATTCCAGATATAATCATCAAGACNNCAATTCCCCCGATAAACCCAATTAAACACAAAAACAGGCCTATAACTCCGAATAGGATCATTGGTTTTTCATTAAGTGAGAATATTACATTTGAAATAGTTTTTGATCTAAATTTAAGCTTTGATTTTCCAAGGGCCCTTCCCTCAAGAACAGCAGGTACTTCTTTAATTTTGTATCTGGTTGCAATGGCTTTGGAAAGAATTTCAAGATTTATATTAGTACCGTTTGATTCTAGATCCATTGATTCGAGTACTTCACGACGATAAGCCCTCAAAACACTTGTTACTGTGCTCAGATTTTCAGGCATTGAATATCCAACGAACTTATTGGCGATCTTACTGATAAAAAGTCTTGAAAAAGGTACATTTTTAACATCCCCCCCCTTCATATATGGCGAACCAACTGCAATGTCAATTGTTTCATCATTTATAAGTTCAGATGCAAGTTTGGTAATATGTGAGGGACTGTAACTAAGATCTGCATCTATGGTGATTATTATATCACCCATTGATTTTTCAAAGCCTGTACGGAGTGCACGACCCATGCCCATATTAACAGGTTGTTTATATACACTTACATGAGAATTATTAGATGAAAATTCATTAGCCAATCTGAAGGTGTCATCATCACTTCCATCATCCACAACAATGATTTCATAGTCATTATAATCTTTCATGACACTGTTAACTTCTAGCAATGTTCTTAGAACATTATCTTCCTCGTTATACATGGGGATGATCACTGATATCTTCATGATAATCAATCAGAAAGGCTTATTATATATTCTTTTCCACATATTCTATAGAGAACAATGAAAATCGCAACAATCTTTGGAACGAGACCTGAAATAATTAAACTTTCTATTTTGATACCACTATTGGATATAGAATTTGATCAAATTTTAATTCACACAGGTCAACATTATTCCTACAAAATGGATAAAATATTTTTTGAGGAATTAAGTTTGAGGGATTGTGATTACACCCTTAACACAGGTTCAGGTACACATGCACAGCAGACAGGTAAGATGCTGATACAGTTGGAGAAAGTGATTCTAAAAGAGAAACCAGAAATAGTACTTGTTCAGGGAGATACGAATTCAACACTTGCAGGAGCATTGGCTGCTTCTAAACTCCAAATACCCGTAGCTCATGTTGAATCAGGCTGTAGATCATTCGATAGAAGAATGCCTGAAGAGATAAACAGGATATTGGTTGATCATATATCTGACTATTTATTTGCTCCAGATAAAAATGCTTATAATAACCTTACATCCTTAGAATGTATCCAATCTGAAAAAGTTTATTTAGTTGGGAATACATCTGTTGATGCATGTTTACGTGCAAAAGAAATGTTCAACCAAGAATCCTTAATAGAATATTCACTTGAAAAAAGAAAATATATACTATTCACACTCCATAGACAAGAAAATACCACAATTGATGAGTTAAAAGAGATAATTAAGGCTTTAAATACAATTTCTGAAAAGATAAAAGTGGTATTTCCATCACATTTGAGAACACGAAAGGTTTTAGCCGATCAAAAAATTGAAATCGCAGATAATGTTATTGTAACAGATCCGTTGGGGTATAAAGATTTTATGGGACTACTTATGAACTCAAAATTAGTTATGACGGATTCTGGNNTTCAAGAGGAAGCTGCTCTATTAGATGTTCCATGTTTAATTTTGAGGGATAACACAGAATGGATGGTATATGTTGAAAAGGGTAAGAACATGATCTTGGGAACCCAATATAAAAAAATAATTCATGTGGTAAATGGTTTATTGGACAATGAGGAGAAATTAGATAAAATTAGACAAATTAAAGTACCAATAACTCGAGGGGCTTCAGAATCCATTGTTTCAATATTAAAAAAAGTGAGTTATATTGATAGTTGAAATAAGTTATATTCTTTTAATTGATCATGTTCAATTTTTTTAGGTGTTTGGGGAGTGGTTTTATTCTTGCAGGAGCTCCTATAGCAAGGAAATAATCTGGAACATCCATTGTGACTACGGCACCTGCTGCTACCATGGATCCTTCTCCTACTTCTATGTTTGACAAAAATGTTGAGTTAGCACCGATAGATGCTCCTCGTTTGATTACCGGTCCTTTAAGATTGAAATCTACTCTTATTGGATATTTATCATTTGTGAAACACGCACATGGTCCAATGAATACATAGTCTTCTATAATGGTGTTTGTAGGGATATATACATTGGATTGTATACTGCNNAGGACATCATCTCCTATGGTAGTTTTTTCTCTTATAGTAACTGCATGTCCTGTTTTAAAATTGTTGCCTATTTCTACATCGTTGTATACAATTGAATTTGATCTAATTAGTGCATTTTTTCCAATTATAGGAGGTTTAGATCTCATTCTGTATTTTAGACCGATAGTCACATTTTCAGTATTTATAGAATTCTCAACTATATTTGGTGAATCATCTCCAAAAAACAAATTTTTGAATTTTACCATGGTCTCAATTCCTAAAAAATTTTTAAATGGTGACATTTTACCCAGTTTTTCTTAAACTATAATTTTTCTTTGGTTAACACATATTTATAATCA
>PMMY01000022.1:0-1686 GCA_003162655.1 Methanobacterium sp.
CTTCATGATAATAAAAATCTGCAATAAAGAAATCAATCGGATGTTGTCGACGGAATCTTAAACCGCAAACCTGCTTTTGTTTTAGTCGGTCCCAGAGCAATTTTTCATATAGTGTCATATTTTCTCTCAGTATTCTTGCAGCCTCGAAAGTTTCAGGCTTCGCTCCGTAATACATTGATTTATCAAATTCTTCCATGTCCACTAATTTCTTAAAGCCCCCCTGGGGGGATGGGNNGCTGCTCTCCAGCTCTGCCAGGTTACTGTCAGCAATGTTATTCCCAGGGCCAATAAACCGGCCAGTGCAAATACCCACCAGCTCAGAGCTGTTTTGTAAGCAAAACTTTCGAGCCATTTGTGCATGATATACCAGGCAACAGGAGTGGCAACCGTAAATGCAATTACTACCCATTTTATAAAGTCTCTGGTAAGCATAGCTAATACTTCGGATACCATTGCACCATTTACTTTACGGATGCAGATCTCTTTCCGCTTACGGCTTAATGTAAATGAAACCAATCCCAACAATCCTAAACATGCAATAACTATTGAAATTATCGAGAAAAGGCTTACCATTCTTCCGAACCTCACTTCATTCCTATATTGGCTATCAAACGAAACATCAAGAAACGTGAATTCAAAAGGAGCTTTGTCATTAGACTGTTCCCATAACATTTTAGCTGAAGCAATTGCCTTTGTTGCACTTTCCGGCTGGATCCTTATGGCCAGATAATTTCCATTGTCTGAACACCTTATTATTGCAGGTTCAACTTCATTTCTTAGTGACTCAAGATGAAAGTTTTAAGTGATACCAATGACATTGAAGTATTTGCCTCCATCGTTATAATCGTAAATGATCTTGTCCCTGCAGTCACTCCATCCGAAAATTTCAGCTGCTTTCTTATTAATAATAGCGTTTCCTTTTTCATCATTAGCATTACCGGCAAAACCACGGCCATCCAATATTTTTATTTTCAATGTTTCAATAAAATCTTTGTCAGCATCCACCCTCTTTAGAAATACCTGTTCTTTCTTATCTGTTTTGCTGAATGGATTGGAGTCCCCGTCAAATATTGATGGCACCATCGAAGTATAAGCAGCATTTATGGTTTGCCCCTCTTTGAGCATTTCATTTTTGAAGACCATCGCGTTATTTCCAAGTTTATTTGTGTTTTTTACTACTAAAACATTCTCTTTATGAAAACCGGGATTCTGGTTGTGAAGTAAGTAAACTTGTTTTTTGACAATAACAGTTACGCTTACCAATGCAATGAATACAATAAACTGAAACGCAACCAGCGCATTTCGTAAACCTGAATTAGAGTTCCATTTCAGAACAGAACCTTTAATTACCTCCGCAGGATTATACTTCGAAATCACAAAGGAGGGGAATATCCCTGCGATACCTACTACAATTACAGGAATGAGAATTATTGTAATCAGCCCAAATTTGTTAAAGAACTGACCAAATTCAATATTTAAGTTTGTGAATCTNNGAATATTAGGAATATTATTGCAGCTAACAAAGCAATACAACATTGCAGGAACGTTTCTGTCAATATCAATGCGATAAGGCTTCTTCTGCTCGATCCCAGGATTTTTTTCATTCCAATCTCTTTTGCACGCAATGATGCCCTGGCTGTACTGAGATTTATAAAATTGAAACACGCAATAATTAAAATAAAAAGC
>PMMY01000022.1:1754-2799 GCA_003162655.1 Methanobacterium sp.
TATCCAGATGAACTTCACTCAAAGGCTGCAGGATATGTTTAATAAAACCTCCTTTTTTTTCAAAATCTTCCATATTAATTCCCGCCAGAGCAAACATAGACTTATAGTATTTCATGGGGAATTCCTGAAATTTCTCATTGAGTGTCTTTATATCCACATTCTCTTTTATTAATAAAAAAGTATACAGATCCCGAAAGTTGCCCCAATCTATTATCTCATTCCTTTTGCTTAATGGCAGACTTGAAAAGGAAGCCAACATTCCAAACTGCATATGAGAATTTAAAGGAATGTTTTTTAAAACCCCCGTTACTTGATAAACATCACTGTTGTCGCTAATTACAATTGACTGCCCGATTGGGTTTTTATTGCCAAAATATTTTTTGCTGTAATCTTCAGTCAAAATAATACTGTTGGGTTGTGACAATACCAGTTTTTTATCTCCTTCCAGTAGTTTGAAATCAAATATCTGAAGGAAGTTAGCATNNCTATATATTTATTTCCAGCAACTTTTACAGTTACGTATTTCGCATAGAATAACCGTGTAGCATCTTCAACTTCAGGCAGATCATTTTTAGATGCAGTTGCTATAGTAATTTCTGAATTTGATAAAATCTCCTCTGTTCCACCAATTTTTGCATGTGCAACACATCTATATATACGGTTTGCTTTTTCATGGAACTTATCAAAGCTTAATTCATGAAAAAAATAGGTGGAAATAAATAATAATGCAGCAAAGCCAAGCGCCAGACCAAAAATATTTAATATGGTCTGGTATAAATCTTTACGTATATTACGAAATGCCGTTTTAAATAGAAGTTTTATCATGGTTTGAAATTTCGTTTTTACTTTTGAGATTCTTTAACTATGCAATATTCCTTTCATTCTATTAAGCATATCTTGTAATCACTCGTATCGCAGAGCTTCCACCGGATTCCTCGTCGCAGCCCTCCAGCTCATCCAGCTTACCGTCAATAAAGCTATGCACAGTGCAATAATCCCTGCCAGTGCGAAAATCCACCACGACAATTCAGTCTTATAAGCAAAG
>PMMY01000022.1:2820-3478 GCA_003162655.1 Methanobacterium sp.
ATAAGGGCAAAGAGCGACAACACACGTGTCTGGGCATACTCACCGGCGTACACTTTACGGTATGTATCTGTTATAAATTCGTACTGCAGCGGGAATTCAGGATTAATCTTTTGCCATACTGAAGCGATTGTTGCTATGGCATTTCCCCTCTGGGTCGGATTAATGCTGATCATAAAACAATAATTGAACAACTTCCTGGGTGCAATNNATTTCACCTTCAGGGAAAAGGTCGGGTAAAAAGAAATTAAGCCTGAATCTCTTTCCGATGGCTTCCTGGGGGTTGAAAATTCCCAGCATTCTCAGAGCACTCTGATTCAGGATATATTTTTCACGATAACCTCCAACCCGTTTCTCAAGATCAGCAAGCTTCTGTTTATCAGCATTTTTTGTTTCGCGTAGCTGACTTAATTCAATAGCATCAGATTCCCATTTTTGTGACGGAGTGTATCCCAGCTCTGTAGTGCCGGCAATCGGACGAATTCCAAGTAAACTGAAGAAATTTGAATCGGTAGTGAAGATATTTATTGATTGCCCTTCTTTCTTTTGAATGCCCTCCATTTCAAAATCCACAGCATCGATGATATCGCTTCCAGGGTCTTCCATGGCTGCAGTTACTCCGGTGATCGATGTGCTCTTGAGCAGTTCATTCTTAAAAACC
>PMMY01000139.1 GCA_003162655.1 Methanobacterium sp.
ACTCAATGAAATCATTGATATAAATATTGAAATTTCATCCATAGCAGATTCAAGACGTTTAATTGTTGAATTAAATGAGAGAGAATCTATTCTTATAAAACTAAAAGAAAATATTGTAAAAGATATAAGAGTAGCTGAATCTAATTTTCTCAAAGAGAAAGCAGCTATCAGAAAAAAGTATTCTATGAAACAAAAAGCAGGAATAACTGGAATGATTAGAGGTTCATCAAAAAGTAAACTCATAAAGGAACTTAAACAATTAGATTCCAAATATAAAACAAATATTGAAGGTTTAAAGGAACTTAGATATCTAATAGACGATTTAATAATACAGTTCAATCAATTGAAGGATCCTGTGAACAAATCAGTTAGAGAAAGATTTGGAAATTAGGTCTAAATTGATTCTACTACAAACAATTTTTATACTTTTTTAATCAATTCTTAATTTTGAATATCAACATTTTAAATTGGCTAATAGAATAAATTGAGTTTAAAACTTATAATTGTCAATCAAAATAGCTTTAAATAAAAAAATTCATAAAAAGTTAAAAAATGGATTTCAGTATGTTAAATTTACCGGTAAGAGTATTAACACACCTAATAAGTCATTTTTTTGTATTTCACATGATTCAGCTGCTGCAAATAGTGCATGGTCTCCCATTCTTTCCATGCTTATAGGTAAAGGTATTTCTTGATCAACATTGAATGCATGCCCATACCTGTTAGAGCCGTATCCACTTAGAAAGCTCAAATAATTGGCGGGTATTGAAATTTTTTTTATTTTAATCCTTTTAATATCTCCGGATTCAAATTCCATAACCTCATCAGCTATTATGGCTTTTAAATTACCTGAGATGGTTCCTATTCGGAAGTCAAGAGCTTTTTTTGCTTTAGATTCTGCTAGATCCCTCCTGACAGTGTCCAGTCTTGTCATGATCCTCATAGTCAATTATTCCATCTCCATTGTTTTTTTGATCATTTTCAACCTTACGAAGTTTTCCCTTTCCATTTCCTCAAGCCTCATCTCGATATATTTAACTGTATTTTCGAGTCTTGGTATGATTATATGTTCAAGTGCATTAACCCTTCTTTTGGTTGATTCTATCTCACTTGCAAGAAGCATTATGGTTTTCTCGATTTCTGCTAGCTCGATTATTAGTTTTATAGATTCTTCAAACTTATTTGCTGCATCATCAAGCTTTACAGATGTATCTAAAAATCCATATCCCCTTTCGATCATAGTTTTCTGACCAATTTCTGACTCAATTAATGGTACAACAACACCCATGACACTTCTAGAGTCAATATCAATGTCAACAGATTCTTTTACCGACATGGCCGATTTTTTTACAGCCAAGTCACCCATTACAATCTGTGCAGCCGTAAGATTCTTGTAGGCCTCTTGAAGTGTATTTTCTACCCCTTCCCTTGAACCCTTCACACGTTCAAGTATATTGAAAAACTCCATAATGAGAGCATTTCGTTTCTCTTTGAGGAGGCTGTGGCCCTTTACAGCAAGCTTTTCCCTATCTTTCAGTTTTAGAAGTTCCATCCTTGTTGGATTTATTCCTTCTATCATTTCCTGCGCCATTTTATCCCTCTCGTCCTTAAAACCTTATAAAAAATTTAAATAGATTTTAAGGGGGTTTATTTGTATGCTGGGTGATATTTTGGAATGTGCTCTGCCCTAACACGTTTTAATTCTGCTTCTGGTAAGATGTTTAATAACTCCCAACCTAAGTTGAGTGTTTCTTCTATGGATCTGTCTTCGTCTCCAGTCTGTGTTATGAATCGTTTCTCAAATTCATCAGCGAAATTCAGGAATTTCCTGTCACGTTCTGTGAGTGCTTCTTCACCAACAACAGCCATAAGGTCCCTTAAGTCTCTTCCTTCAGCATATGCTGAGTAAAGTTGATCTGAGACACCACTATGGTCTTCCCTTGTCTGTCCTTCACCAATTCCACCACTCATCAACCTTGAAAGTGATGGTAAAACATCTACTGGTGGATATATACCTTTTCTGTTAAGATCCCTACTTAGTACAATTTGTCCTTCTGTTATGTATCCTGTAAGATCAGGAATTGGATGAGTAATATCATCTTGTGGCATAACAAGTATAGGCATCTGGGTGATTGAACCTTCTTTACCAATAATNNGCAGCTGAAATTTCACGAAGTGCCTCACAATAGTTTGTAAGGTCGGTTAATATGACCAGTACGTGCATGTTTAGTTCAAATGCAAAGTATTCAGCTGTTGTAAGTGCCATTTTAGGCGTGATAATTCTTTCAATAGCTGGGTCGTCTGCAAGGTTCATGAATACTGTAACCCTTTCAAGTGCACCAGTTCTTTCAAAATCTTTCATAAAGTAGTTCGCTTCTTCGTGGGTAATTCCCATAGCAGCAAATACCACTGCAAACTCTGTTTCTTCTCCTATAACTTTTGCTTGCCTTGCAATCTGAGCTGCAAGTTCGTTGTGGGGAAGTCCAGAACCTGTAAATATAGGTAGCTTCTGTCCACGTACCAAGGTGTTCATTCCATCAATGGTAGATATACCAGTTTCTATAAACTCAGCTGGAAACTCCCTAGCAGATGGGTTCATTGGGTTACCACTGATATCTAACTCTTTATCTGGTATGATCTCAGGACCACCATCAATTGGTTGACCTGTACCGTTGAAAACTCTTCCTAACATGTCGGGTGCAACACCTAGTTTTGCTGTACCACCTGTGAACCTGACTTTAGTAGTTGATGTGTTAAGGTCGCTTGTACCCTCGAATACTTGTATGACAGCAAGGTCTCCTTTAACCTCAAGTACTTGTCCTCTCCTATTATCTCCTGAAGGTGTTTCGATCTCAACGATTTCGTTGTAGGCCACTCCTTCTACCCCTTCAACAATCATTAGAGGACCGGAAACTTCGGAAACAGTTGTATATTCCCTTGTTTTGATATCTATCTTCATCTTCATACCTCACTGCATTGTTTAACTATAGCTTCTTGAATTTCCTTTACCTTTACATCAAATTCAGATTCAGGAAGATACTTCATCCTACCTATTTCATCCTTAACAGGAATGCTAATAATGTCTGCGGATGCAGCTCCGCGATCGAGTGCTGCTTCAGCATTTTCATGATAAGCCATTATAGTTTTGAGCATCTGGTACTGCTTCTTTGGTGGACAGTATGTATCTACTTCGTGGTAAGCGTTTTGTTGAAGGAAGTCTTCTCTTATCATTCTTGTTGTTTCGAGGGTGATTCTTTCACGATCTGGAAGTGCATCTGGACCAACGAGCTGTACAATTTCTTGTAGCTCAGATTCTTTTTGGAGTAGAGCCATTGCTTCATCCCTTGTTTCCCTCCAATCTGCTCCTGTGTGGGAATTCCACCAATCTTCGACACTGTCAACATACAATGAATAGCTTTGTAACCAGTCTATTGATGGGAAATGACGTTTATCAGCAAGAGATGAATCTAGTGCCCAAAAAACCTTGGAAATACGCAGAGTGTTCTGTGTAACAGGTTCTGAAAGGTCTCCACCTGGTGGTGATACTGCACCTACAACTGTTACTGATGAGGTTTTATCTTCAGTACCTACTGTAGTTATCCTTCCAGCTCGTTCATAAAATTGTGCTAATCTTGATGCGAGGTACGCGGGATACCCTTCTTCACCAGGCATTTCTTCAAGCCTTCCAGATATCTCCCTCATTGCTTCTGCCCATCTTGATGTTGAATCTGCCATAAGTGCTACGTCGTATCCCATATCACGGAAATATTCTGCAATAGTTATACCTGTGTAAACACAAGCTTCCCTAGCAGCAACTGGCATGTTTGAGGTGTTTGCAATAAGGACTGTTCTGTCCATAAGTGGTTTACCACTTTTTGGGTCTTCAAGTTCAGGAAATTCTTTTAAAACCTCTGTCATTTCGTTACCACGTTCTCCACAACCCACATATACAATAATATCTGCGTCAGCCCATTTTGCAAGCTGTTGTTGTGTAACTGTTTTACCGGATCCAAATGGTCCAGGCATAGCGGAAGTTCCACCTTTAGCAACTGGGAAAAATGTATCTTGTGCTCTTTGTCCAGTTACAAGTGGAATATCAGGGTCTAATCTTTCTTTGTATGGTCTTCCAACTCTTACTGGCCATTTTTGCATCATAGGAATTTTTATAATACCATTAACAGTTTCAACTTCAGCAACTTCTTCTTCTACTGTGTATTGTCCCTTTGTTGCTATGCTTATAAGTTTACCTTTCACATTAGGTGGTATCATTATTTTCTGGAGAATTGCTGATGTTTCTTGAACTTCTCCAATAATATCCCCACCCATAACTTCAGTTCCAGTTGTGAGTATAGGATTGAAGGTCCATTTCTTTTCTTTATCAAGTGAAGGAACACTCACACCCCTTTGAAGATAGTCTCCTGTTAGAAACTTGATCTTTTCAAGAGGTCTTTGAATTCCGTCAAATATGGATCCAATTATACCAGGACCTAGTTCTACTGATAATGGTCCTCCAGTACTTTCAATAGGTTCACCTGGTTTCATACCTGCTGTTTCTTCGTATACTTGTATGGTAGCGGTGTCGCCTTCAAGTTCGATTATCTCTCCAATGAGGTTATCGTTTCCGACTTTAACCATCTCATGCATTTGTGTTCCTTTCATGCCGTCTCCGACAATAACTGGACCTGCTATTTTTATTATATTTCCTGTAATCATTTTACCATCTCAACCCCAATTACTCTCTTAATAAGCTCGTTCATAGGGTCAGATTCCCTTTTAATCGAGCCTGATTTGTCTGGTATTTCAATCACCATAGGTAATGCGCGTTCATTAGTTAATTTATTAATAGTGTCTTTAAATTCGATTCCAATCTTTTCAGTTGTTATAATTACTGAAAAATTCCTTTTTACAAGATCTTCAAGAACTTTCCTAGCTTCTTCCATGTTTTTAACAGGGTATCCTTCCTTTATACCTCCAAGTCTAAAACCTGTGACTGTATCTTCATCAGCCATAACAGCTATATTTGATTTCATATCAACATCTCCTTTATCATAGATGGTGAGAATCCTTCTTCTCTCTTACCGCGAGCAATGGTCTTCAAGTTCCTTATTTCACGTTCCTTTTTATTTAAAAAGCCTATCATAGGTCCTATTCCGAATTGATTCTTTAATGATATTGTTTTGGCTGTATTAAATACATGACTGTCTAGTGCTTTTTCAAAACTTGACATTGAACGAGTTTCTGTATACTCTGTCATAGCATCTGAGAGCATTGGTGCATAAGATGTACCTTCTAAACTACTTATAACACTTGCAACATCTTCAGCTTCCATAAGTTCCTTTAATTTCCATTCTCTGATCTGATAACCATCTGAAATCATGTAAGATTCGATGTCATCGTATTTCAGGTTATAAGCTTTTGCCCTTAAGATTATCTTGATATTTGCTACGTCAACCATTGTTCCAATGTAGTTATGAAGCAAGCTTGTGTTATCATCCTCAGGAGTTGCAGCAGATCTTAAAAGGTTTTCAAGTAGATATTTGTCCAAAGCAGATTCTAAAGGTAACAATAAACCTGTTTCATTATATGTAGAGATTACATCCTCTAAAATCTTTGGATACTCAGTTCCTTCAAGCCCGTTAATCACTTCTGTTACATTATCTGCTTCTATAAGGCTATCAAGTTTATCAGAAAGTGCACCAAATGGAACTATAAGATTTAACGTTTCATCTAGATTTAAATCAGCTTGTTTGGCAATTATTATACTCTTAATATTCCTAATATCCCATTTTTTGAGTAGAAAATTGAAAACTTCCTTGCTGTTATCTGGTGTTATCCTAGCTATAAGATCGTAAGACTCTGCAAGTTGAGAGTCTAACGCTTTTTCCAAGGGGTACTGATCAATGTACTTAGCATAATCTGGAACACCTCGGAGGTAATTTTTTATCTCCTCAATATTTTCTGCTTCAACGATCTCTGAAAATTCTTTTTCTGTGAATAACCTTCCTGTTCTTGCCCTTACCCTTGCATTGGGGTAAGTGTAGGGAAACATATTTAAGACAGGTTTTATCGTTGATACAACTACTATTACTGCTACAACTGCTAATACTAGAAATAGTGCAGCTATAAAAGCTTCAACTGAGGGAAATCCAAGCGTAGTAATTATTGTAGTAATACTGTCTACCATCTAAATCTCCCCTATCATTTGAATAATATACGTGCTACATCTGATCTTAGAGATTTTTTAAATCTAAGCATTCTTGCTTCGATAGTATTGTTAACTTCTATATCACCATTTTTGGTTTTTACAATAGCCCCGCCTATGGTGTTGATGTTACTTCCCATCTCTAAATTTGTTTCATTACCCTTTTTTCCTTTCACATCGTTTTCTATTTCTGAAATAGAATCTTCTATTTTAGCCACATCTTCTTGTTTGAGGTGTAAAATTAGATCTCCCCCTCCAATTTCCAATGCAGCTTCTGTTATAATGTTTTTAATAGATTCCTTGTATTCAGCTGATTCTGTGGATGCAATTTTCAAAAGTTTCTCTTCAGCTATTTTAAACGATTCTTCTATTACTTCTTCTCTAGAATCAAGTTCCATTCTTCTGGAGTTCATCTTAGCTTCAGATATTATCTGTTGATATCTCATTGCAGATTGTTTCTTACCATCTTCTAAGATCTTTTCCTTTTCCATAAGGGCAATTTTTTCGCCTTCTTCTAAAATGGACTTGCTTTCATTTTCAGCTTCTTCGGATAATGAATCAGCTTTAAACTTAGCATCAGACAGTATACTTGAGACTATTTTTTCTGTCCCGCTACTCATGTTATTCCTCCTAGAGTATTCCACCGAAGACTAAGAGCAATATAGCAATAAGGAAACCGTATATAGCCTGTGTCTCAGATATAGCCGTAAATATAATACCTCTTGCAAACATGTCTGGATCTTCAACAACTGCTCCTGCAGCAGATGATGCTGTGATACCTTGACCCATTCCTGAACCTAAACCTGCAAATCCTACTGCGGATCCTGCACCTATAGCAACAAGACCAGAAGTTGTGGTTAATCCTGCAGACGATCCACCGCTCATTATTCCGGAGAAAACCAGAAGAAGTATAGCAATCAAGAAACCGTATATAGCCTGTGTTTCTGGTAAAGCTGTAAATATAAGTCCTCTTGCAAACATATCAGGGTCTTCTGCAACTGCACCTACACTTCCTGCTGCTGCTATTCCCTGTCCTATACCTGATCCTAAACATGCCATTCCTACTGCTACACCTGCGCCGATTGCTCCTAATGCAGTTCCTAATCCTATTTCTACTACCATATTATTTACCTCCTATTTCAGTATGCTTTCTTTTTGTACGGAANNTAATGCAAACGTAATGAATTTATAAATGCACCCAAACTCTGGAATGCACAGTTGGCTATATGTCCTCCAACGAATACTATTGGAGCAAGAATAAATCCGATATATGGAATCAGACTGTCAGCTAGTCCTGCCAATATATTCACTGTCATAGCGATACCGCCAGTTGAAAGACACAGTGCTAATAGACGTGCGTATGATAATATTGTTCCAAGGAATCCTGTAACATCCATCACACCGTATGGTCCGTTTAAATACATTAGCATTAGCAGGCTGAAAATAATTATAGGACCTCCAAAGATCTCTGCAGCGGTGATTCCAGTAGTTAAATAAGCTACTGCAGCTATTACAACACCAATTTCCAGAATAAACCAAACTATCTGTGTTCCAAGTGCTTCCCTAACTTCTCCACGTGTTATATTGTTGTAAGCTCCTATGAATAAACCCATATTTATGTGTATAACACCCACTATTAAAGCGATTGTTAGAATGTTTTGAGGGAGTACAAATGCATCTATTGCTCCAATGGTCGTAGGAAGACCCACTCCGGTTATCCATCTAGGGAACAAATCACCAATGAAACCATTGGTTACCATTCCAAGTATGAATGCCCATACACCACAAGCAACAAAAATAAGACCAACATTGGCCATGAGTTTACTGTTTCTACCAAGGCCGTAGAACAAGACTAAACCTATAATTGCATCAATTACTCCATATCCTGCATCGGTTAAACAGTAACCAAAGAAAAACGGAAATATAATTGCCATGAGAATTGTTGGGTCTACTTCCCTGTAATCTGGTGGGGAATACATATTAACAAACATTTCATATGGTTTTGCAAATCTTGGGTTATCCAATTGAACTGGTATTTTATCCTTCTCAACATCTGGGTCTGATACATCAACTATAGAATATCCCATAGTGGTGCTTTCAATAATGTCAAGGGTTTTCTCCAGATTTTTCACTGTTACCCATCCCTCAAACATAACAGTTTTTTCAGTTTCACCGAATGATGAGAATATTTCACTGCGTTGTTTTGCTATCTCTAATTGTTCTTTTAGAACAAGTAATTCTTTAAGCCATTCATCCGAGATAACAGCCAATTCCTTTGAAATAGATTCTTTTTCCTTTTCAATCTCTTCAATTCTTGATTCTGATTTTTTTATGACTTCTTCAGGTTTTCCAGATATTCCTGATAAATCAAATCTTTCAAATTCCAATTTTCTTAGTAGACTCGATATTTTATCTTCATTCACTTTTAGAGTTATGATAACGAGTATTTTGAATTCTTTATCGGAACTCTCATCATCTTCTACTAAAATCTCTTCAGGTAAATTTTTCATACCTAACTTAAACTGTTCATATGAGTCTAATGATATTTTACCCGATACAATAGATACATATTTTGAGTCTGCCAAATTCCCAAGCTCAAAATTAAATTTTATCAAATTTTGGGCTACTTTAATGGCATTTTCCAATCTTGTATTTTCTGTATCAAGTTCGTTTAATTTTTCATCTAATGGTTTAGTTTTAGTTTCAACTCGGTTTAAAGTATCTTCTGCCTTTTCTAAAAGTTCATCAGGATCTAAATCTTCTACTTCCTTTTTCTCAATCCTTGGTGGATTAACAAAACCTTTTGCTAGGGTTAAAATTCCTTTATCCTTTATGCTTACTGATTCTAAAAAATCTGACATACCAGTAGTTTTCATTAAAAGGGAAGAAATTTTACCGAGAAAAGGAGTTGCATGGGAAGGTTTAAGAATTTGTTTCCACTCTGCATCTTCTTGTATTCGCTCAGATATATCGTAGATCTGTACNNTTCATTCTTGCCGGCTTGAACATGGTACTCACACTATAATATACTTTTTACTACTAAGTCCGAAGCCTCTTCTACCTTACTCATTGCTGTTTTGCTGCTTAAATCAATTTTTTCAGCTGTTTTGTTTGATATATGCGTTGCTTCCTTTTTGGCATTATTTTCAGCTTCTAACAACATCTTTTCAGCTTCACTCATAGCTTCTTCCTTGGATTTTTCTATTATCTCCTTTGATTTAATACGGGATTCTTCTATCTTTTCGGACGATTTCTCTTTAGTATCTTCTATTAATTTGTCAGCATCATTTTCAGCCTTTTTAATGGTAGTAATAGCTTCCGATATCGTTGTCATTTAAATCACCATGATTAATATTGCAAACTTTATTTTGTGTTATATTTATCTTTTACTATTTGATTTTCATTATTAATATCATCAATAATATCAGTCTTCTATCATTTGTTAATAATTAATTTACCCAAACTTCCTGTTTTCACCTCTCTATCTTGGTAATGAATTTCGTCAACATCAACAAACTTTCTAAATGGGGTTTCAACAGTTTTTTCCTCGAAAACATGTGAAATTATTCCTGGAAGTCTCCCCATCATAAAAACGCCTGTTCCCAGGCTCCAATCAAATCCCATATCAGAGAGTATTCCTGCATTTGCTCCATCAATGTTCATCTTGATTCCTTTAGTTTCAAATAGTATTTCTTCAATTGCAAGGGCTAGTTCTGTGTGAACATCTGAAACTCCATATTCCTCTGCAATTTTTAAGAGTTTACTGGCTCTAGGATCTTCTGAATGGTATCTGTGTCCGAAACCGGGTAT
>PMMY01000068.1 GCA_003162655.1 Methanobacterium sp.
TCTGAAATATATCTGTCGTCCTTTTCAGTTATATTCTTAAGCTGATCTTTTCCTTCTCCGTCAATAGCAGAGACGGGATAATGCCTTTTACCTGTAGTATAAATTTTCAGTGGAGGGAATGGGGGTGGAGAGAACTGCTCCGCTACC
This sequence comes from Methanobacterium sp., assembly GCA_003162655.1. Lineage (GTDB taxonomy): Archaea > Methanobacteriota > Methanobacteria > Methanobacteriales > Methanobacteriaceae > Methanobacterium_B. The sequence continues at coordinate 148 of PMMY01000068.1, forward strand.
CAGATATCGAGTGAGTCGGGATGGTCGACTGCAACAATCTGAAGCTTATCGAGGTATATAGTCTCCCATAGTTCTGATGTAACCTTTACAGAGTACTTCCCGTCAGCAGGCTTAAGCGCCTCACCGGGGATCTTCAGGTAATCGTCCGATGCATTTGCAAATGCATATGCGGTTGTTCCGCCCATGATTCCCATTGGCATTCCGAGTGCACTTCTCCAGAGTATATCCTTGACAAATTCAAATTCCTTCCCGTTCCATGTATATATGAACGGGCATGAACCCTTCAGTACCTGCGATTCAACAAGTGACTGGTCGGAACCCGGCAGGAATATATTCTGCGGTACGCCATTTGTCCAGGTGATTCTGATATTATCAGCTTTTGACCTGTTTCCCAACCCGAAATGGACCGTAGGATCTGTTACACACATTGATTGATACAGATCACCTGATCGTACTTCCACTTTTGCCCCGATCCCAAAATGATTGTTCTTTGCACTTCCGGCTCTTAATCCGACAAGCTTCATTGTAACATAATGATTTTGATTGCCACCATCATTTCGTAAAAGAGTGATGCCACCATTCAAACCGGCAATCACAATATCCAGATCGCCGTCATCATTATAATCAAAAAGGGCTATTTGTCTTCCCGATTTCGGTTCTTCAGGCAGGAGCCTCGATACATTTTCAAAATTCCCTTTCCCGTCATTATGATAAAGAAAGATACCACGACCGCCTTTTTCTTCTGATTCACCGGCAATAATAAGATCCTGGAATCCGTCGTTGTCAAAATCAAAGAACTTAGCATCGTATGCTTTTACATGCTGGAGTGCAGAGAACATTTCTTTTGAATTTTTCACCAGTTCAAAACTGCCATTACCCTTATTACGAAATAATTCATGCTGGCCTGCATTAACTGAGGTTACAAAAAGGTCAAGAAACCCGTCATTATTATAATCACCTACGGCTACTGCGCTTGATCCACCGGTGCTTTTAAGTCCGCTTTCTTCTGTAATATCCTTAAAAAATCCCTGACGTTGATTAGAAAAAAGGTTATTGCCGGAATTTTCATTCGCTGTAAAGAGGTCAATATCGCCATCGTCATCAAAATCGCCAAAGGCTGCATCACGACTATTAGCATTCTTACAAGACAATCCCATTTTTTCTGCCTGTTCCTGAAAGGTTCCATCACCATTATTACGGAACATCAGATTTGAATTTGATCTTGTTTCATACAAGTCAAGATCTCCATCATGATCCATGTCGAAGAATAAAGCTTTATTCCCGCCTGTTTTACTGCCAATCTGTGCTTTGTCCGTGACATCTTCGAAAACTCCTTTTCCTGCATTTCTGTATAACATATCACCTCCTTCCTTCACAATATAAAGGTCGAGAAAGCCATCGTTATCATAATCGGCAAATGTAGCCGAGGCTTCCTTGCCTGAATGTTTTAAACCGGCTTCCTGCGAAACATCTTTAAACCTGCCCATTTCATTATTAAAGAGGTAATGCTTGTAGGTTGAGGATGCCTGATCATAGCTTCCAACATAGAGGTCTATATCTCCATCGCTATCATAATCAGCAGCTTCCACATGAGTTGAATATTTGTAATCTCCATTTTTATCCTCGGTGTTAACCGGGACAATATTCAAACCGGCAGAAGTTGTGGCGTCGGTGAATTTAATTACATCCAGAAGCGATTTATTTTCCCCTGACAGTGAAGCCGGTTGCTGATCGTATGTTATAAGCGGAAAACCAATAAGAGAACCGCCGGGACCTTTTAAATCCATTATACCGGCCTGATANNTCGTTTCCTTATCTTTTTTCTGAAGTAATGAGAGTGTTTTGTTGTAATAATCAATAGCTTCTTTTGGAAACTCAGGGAATTGTTTATGAATTATTTCCAACTGGGCGATTGCTTTATCAGTCTCTCCGTTACGGATATATATTTCGGTGAGATTGAGCTGTGGCACAAGATTCGCAGGAGCTTTTTCAACCAGCTGAAGCAGGAACTTCTTTCGCTGCTGCTGAGATTCCNNTCATCATTCATCTGGTAAACTGTCGCAAGCAACAATCTGATATCAGCATCTGACGGATCTATCTTTATTGCTTCTGCCAGCTGTTTTTTTGCTTCCGGATATTTATCCATTCTCAAATATGCCAATCCCAGGTTTGCATATCCAAGCTTTTCCTTTGGTGCCAGTTTGATGAACTTCAAAAATTCCTTTTCAGCTTCATCAAGTTTAAACTCTTCAAGATATGCAAGGCCCATGGTTTGGGTTGTCATCAGTTCAACTGATTTCTTTTTGCTATCCTGGGGTGTTTCCTTGCCACTGAAGAGAAAATGGGAGCAAAGGACTAGTAATAATAAGATGTTATATTTCTTCATTATAATTGAATTTTTCCGGAAAGATTCATGGCATCAAAATTAAGAAATAAAAGGAACTTAAACCTGAGTTTACCTTTCAACGGGAACCGGTACGCCATTTTTTATTTCAACCAGACCGGGTAAACCAATACGTTTTCCCTTNNGATTAAAGCTTTTTGAATATTAATCCGATCAGTACCAGCCTTTCTGATGGCTTCAATAAGTAAACTCATGCCATCAAAAGAAGATGCTGCAGCCTCACCAGGCAACCTGCCATACGTTTTCCGGAACTCTTCACGGAAAGCTGAAGTCCTGTATCCGGCAAAGCCTCCTGAAGAAACTAATTTTACATTCTCAAAATATTTCAGATCCTGCTCCGAAATGTCATCATCATCAAGAAGAGATAATTCACCAAATACAGGCTGATTCATTTTCTTTAGTTTCAATTGCTGGATA
>PMMY01000046.1 GCA_003162655.1 Methanobacterium sp.
TCATCTGCAAGGATCTGTAATTCTATGTGCCTAGGCTCTTCAACGTACTTCTCGACATAAACTGTTGAGTCCCCAAAAGCAGATGCAGCAACAGAACGGGTTGATTCTATGGCTCTTAATAATTCATCCTCCTCATAGACAGTTCTCATTCCTATTCCACCACCACCCGCTGATGCCTTAATAATAACAGGGTATCCTATAAGTTCTGCCATTTTAGCAGCTTCGTCTACATTATCAATTCCCTTGCTTGCACCGGGTATCACCGGAACTCCTGCCTTTTTCATGAGCTTTTTAGAGGTTATCTTACTACCCATCTCTTCAATAACCCTTCCACTNNCTTTTCACATTCTTCGCCTAGAAGGGAGTTTTCTGCAAGGAATCCATAGCCGGGGTGTATTGCTTCTGCTCCCGACTTCAGTGCAACGTCTATTATCCGATCAATATTTAGATAACTTTTTGCTGGTGATGATTCACCAATATTATAGGCTTCATCGGCGTATTTTGCAAAAAGAGAATTTTTATCGGCATCTGAGTATACGGCAACACTTTCTACTTCTAGCTCTCTGCACGCTCTCATTACTCGTATTGCTATTTCTCCACGATTGGCTATTAAAACCTTTTTAAACATGATATCTTTCCTTATGTAATTATTTCATATACCAGTAATTATTAAGCTTTAGAATCTTTTTTTAGCTTAAATATTATATATTTATTTTTATATAATAAATTTTATATTTAATCCATTACGAAATCTTATTTATAAATGAGTTGTAATGAATATTTCTATTACTAATTATTTCGATATTCCACATATGTAAATATTAATATATAACCTATTATGGAATATTGGGCTTTAATTCTCAATTGATAAGGATTGGTTTAATGTTTAATAAAAAAAGACAACTTGAAATGGCATTACAAAGTATTCCACCTCATAAAAGCCCTAAAATAGATCTGGAACAGTATTCAACGCCATCGGTTATAGCGGCAGATGTTTTATGGTATGCCCAGTCAATTGGAGACGTTGAGGGCATGAAGATCGTTGATCTTGGATGTGGAACGGGCATCTTTGCAATTGGTTCTGCTCTGATGGGTGCTTCAGAAGCTGNNGAAAGCTGTTGGTGTAGATATTGATGGCGATGCAATTTCTGTTGCTGAAACTCAGGCAGTCAAGATGGGGGTTGAGGATAAGACAAGGTTTTTAACCAGTGATATTCAAGACTTCAAAGAATCTGCAGATACAGTAATACAGAACCCTCCATTTGGTGCTCAGAAAGCTAACAGGAAGGATGCCGACAGATTGTTCATGGTTAAAGCCCTTGAAATTGCACCTGTTGTTTACTCATTCCATATCCAAGAAACTGAGGATTTTGTTACCAATTTCTTCAAAAAAGAAGGGGCTAATGTATCTCAAGTGTACCATTACAGCTTTCCAATTCCTCGCACCTATGATTTCCACACGAAAGAGAAAGTAGATGTGAAGGTTGTACTTTTGAGGGTAGAAATATAAGAGTGTATTGTTTTAAATCGTTTCTATTTTTAGTTAAAGTCATGAAATTCTTTAAATAATATTTTAAGTTGTTGATTTTTTTGTTTCAATTTTGAAATAGTTAATTTATATATTTAAACTTTTAAATTATAATGTAACATGGAGTATTATTANNTTATATATCAATATATTATTATGATCGTGAAAATTTATGGATAATAATTTCAATGGCATTGATTTAGTGGATTTTTTTTACAGTACTTTACACCATTTTTGCTTACAATAGAGCATAAAAAAATCTGTAATAGAATGATTAATTTTCAAAATTATTTTCATAAAGTCTGAAATCTTATTTTTAAAAGGTAACTTTAGATATTGCCTTATATGGTTTTTTGATTATTTAGATGATATTCCAATTATTTTCAGTTAAAAATATAATTGAGAAGGACCATAAAATATATTTATTATGCTCTTCTAAATGGTATTAAGGTGAAATAGACTGAAGAACAAAATTTTTTGGTAATTATTATAAAAAATTTTGTTAGTATAAAACTGTTTAGTGTGGATAAAATATGCTTGCAAAAATGCCACAACAAACTGATATATCATCGCAAAGTGAAGCATCTCCTTTTAAAATAAGTTGACAATATTTAGTTTGGTATTATTATTGGGAGTAGGTATATCAGGGGGCTATATGATGTTTCCATTATTACAACCCACCACACCTGTTAATGTTAGCAATAACACCACAGAAGTTGTCTTATCAGCCCCAACCAATCATGCAGATCTTGGAACCAATGATTTAAAAAATGTTACTGTCAAGAATAAAACTGCAAATAAAACAAATAATAATGCTACAATTAAAGTTAAGGTAAAAATTTCAAAATCTATTACTTCTAAACCAAATATATCCAGTTCTAAGACATCAACATCTGGAGAGAATAATTCATCCGGAAATTAAACTACTTTAAATGGGATATGATTAATTTTAATAGCTTAATTAATAGTTTAATTTCTTATTTTTTATGTATTTACTTATATATTATTTTAGTCAAATCATTATATTATATTAAGTTATAATCAACAATAATTTAGTAATAAATTTAAAGATCTGTTAATTGTTACAAATGGGGGATTAATTGAAGGAAAAAAAAGTTACATGTAATATCCCTTCACTCAATCTTCCTGAAGGATGGTCATGTATAAAAACTACTGGTCTGGGACCATTTGTTACAAAGGCCGTTTTAAAGCATCCACAAGGTTTGCATGTATTTTGGAATTCACGAGAGCATCGTAAACATCACAATCTGCTAGGCAGTGGACATGGTCCAACATGGTACGCTCCAAAAGCAATTGGATGGTGGATAGGTATATTATTTGCAATTGGTGCTTTTTGTTTTACTATAGGTCCAACTCCGAGCTATCTGAACTGGATTGGGGTCCAAAAAGATGGTTTAACATTTTTTGTTGGATCAATTTTTTTTACAACAGCAGCCTTCTCACAGTACATTGAGACTATTAACGCACGTCAAACCCCTAAAGGTTCTTTATTAAAAGAAAAAATTCGTTTTTTTACTTGGGAACCAAGGAGAATTGATTGGCTTGCAAGTGTTGTTCAGTTTATTGGTACATTATTTTTTAATATCAGTACTTTTTACGCCCTTAACTTCAGCATGACCACTCAACAGTTAAACCATCTTGTTTGGGGGCCGGATGCATATGGATCCATTTGTTTCTTAATTGCTAGTGGACTGGTGTGGATAGAGGTTGGACATTCTCTATTCTCATGGAAGACAGGAAATCTTTCATGGCAAATAGCATTATTAAACCTTTT
>PMMY01000281.1:0-4433 GCA_003162655.1 Methanobacterium sp.
AGGTTTTGCAAGGGTACATAGCATCCTTATGGTGGTACTTTTTCCTGCACCGTTAGGGCCAAGAAAACCAAATATCTCACCCTCCTCTACATGAAGTGATAAATCATCTACAGCAGTAAAGTCACCAAACTTTTTGGTGAGTTTATTTAATTCTATTGCATATTCAGTCATAATTCTCTCCTATTAATCGAATATTAATAATTAATCTTCATATAAAGATTTTTTTATGTTATTGAGCCTATCACATAGATCAACTATTGAATCTTCGTGTAAAATTAATTTCTCCTTTTTAATGTCTTCCAAGTAAGATAAATAGCCATCAATTTCAGTCAATGCATTTTTAACTGCAAACGCTCCACGATCCATTTGTCTGGCATATGTTCTTAAGTGCCCAAATAATTTATGAGAAATTTCTTGACCCCTACTGGTCAATTCATACCGCCCATCTTCCCCTTTGCTTATCAAACTTTCATCTACCATCTTCTTAAGTATTGGATATACTGAGCCGGGAGAAGGACGTGAGGCATGTTTCATGGTATGATGCAGATGTCTACTTCGATGTTTGCTGTTTCCCATCCTATGCATTTGATGCATCTGTTCGTAATGTTCCTGGATAGAATCCATAATCTCGACGCCGTTTTTTGGTCCATCGTCTAGAACATGGATTATCCAGATTCTCAGTCCCCTTAGTTTTTGCATTTCTTCTATATTCTCATGAAATTTATCTTGAAGATTTTTCAATGAGCCCCACATTAACAATTCCTCCTATCGATTGGCCGATATAACAACGTTGATTAAATAATAATTGTGTCTATAATCCATTTGATCTTAATTTAAAGGTCAGAATGAATTAAATTATATCAAGTTACCGATATCAAGTTACCGATATCTACTAATCGATATTCTCAATATCATATAAATAGTTTTCTATTTTGATATAAAAAATTCCCTGTAATAAAATTAAAAATAAAAAAAATTAAAATATAAAATCCCTTATATTAAACTAATCAAGCTCTTTAAAATTCAATATAAATGTGGTCTCACCATCTCTTAGAACTGAGAGATCCCCCTCAAGCTGGATTGAAAGACTGTTCACCAACTTGAGTCCTAAAGAAGATGATTCAAATGGATCAACATCTTCTGGTAGACCAATTCCATTATCTGAAACTGTTAAAATATATTTCTCTCCATCATATTCTAATTTTATACTTATATTTCCTTCACCTTCTGGAAATGCATGCTTAATAGAGTTTGAAACCAGTTCATTAACCATAAGACCCATTGGAAGTGCAGTGTTGATATTTAGATAGATATCATCAACATCCACATTCGATGATACCTTACTTGAAACACTGGAGTAAGACCTTAAAATATCACCAACCAAGTTATTCAAATACTCTGCCATATTCAGCCGACTGAGATTACTGCTATGGTACAGCTTTTCATGGATCATGGCCATTGATTTAACACGACCCCTGCTTTCTTTAAGAATCTCAGCAGCCTCATCACTACTGGTGTGATTTGCTTGAAGAGATAAAAGACTCGAAATTATTTGCATATTATTTTTAACCCTGTGATTGATTTCCTGTATTAATACTTCTTTTTCTTTTAAAGATGCTACAATTTTATCCTCGGCATTTTTAAGGTCTGATATGTCTATTATTATTCCACGAAAACCTTCATGAATTTTATTGTGTATTATGGGGTTAGAGTATAGTATAATTGGAAATATGCTTTTATCACTACGTTGAGCTGTATACTCATCACCAGAAACCTGTCCACTCAGCACATCTTTAATTTTATCCCTGGATAAAGATCTTTCCTCTTCAACAATAAGTTCCAATATATTCAACCCATTTTCGATATCTTCCTGAGAATATCCGAACATTTCAAAGGCATAAATGTTCATAAACGTTAAGTCTGCATTAACATCGGTTTCAAAAACAGTTTGAGGAAGAAGATCTGCAAGTTCCCTGTACTTCTTTTCTGATTTTATAATAAGCTCCTCAGCTTTTTTACGATTGCTAATATCCTCAAATATATATATCCAACCAGAGAATAGCCTTCGCTGATAAATAGGGGTAAATTGAACTTCAATCCATTTAGTATCAGAATGGACAAGTTTTAAATCTTTTTTCCCATCTGTTTTTCCCATTGGTGATATATCACTCCACATGTCGAGTTCCTGATTTGCATTTTTCCCAATGGATATATTGTTAAGTCCAAGAAGTTCTTCTGCTGCAGGATTATAATCCATTATTCTCTCCAGGGGATCAAGAACCATCACACCATTTTTCATGCTGTCAAACAGTCTTTTGTAAGCAGGTGGCATTACATCCAGGAGTTTATAACCGAATATACTCCACAGAACAAGAACTCCAGATAATGTGAGTGCCAATGGTGTAGGGTCAAAGAAAAAGGGGCTTAAACCTCCAGCATATATTGAATTGCTTAATAGAGGTATCAATGCTGCTAAAAATATCATCATTGCCTGACGTTGATAAATACGGGACGTTCTAAAGAGATTCTGCCCCACAAGGACCAGTCCAGCAAGCATTAATATATAGGAATATATTGAAGAGGTTATGGCAGCAGGTCCATGTCCATATATGATCATAAGTCCCTGAGAAGTAATTATTGGTATAATATATGGCCATATAAGGCCGTACCATTCATTTGTAAATGCTAAATATATTATGGCTGCAGGAATTAGAAAAAGAAATATAACCCTGGGTCTTTTTATTACTTCCTGGTTTTGAGTGTAGTAAAGGGCAAATAAAAACCATAATGGGGCAACAGTACTGATACCTATGTAGCTCAGTTTTGCCCAGAATAACTTCGAGGCAAGATCAGCNNAGTGCTCCACTAACACCACGTCTTTTCCAGGCACTCCATGCTAAAAAAAGACTTATAACCGAGCTGATGATTAAAATTAATGAGTATATTGTGTACTGTATTTGCATATTGTGCCTCAATGTTTTTTAATTGATTTGTTTTTTGATTATAAATAGCTTTTTGTCTTGTGGACATAAATATCCAATTCAAAACAATTTTACATGCTGAAACCAAAGTATATGATATGGAAAAGCAGACTGGTTGGAATCAATTCAAGGGGATGGAAACTCCATCTACAGTTGAAATTCATGAATCATTCTTTAAAGCAGTTCCTGAAGGTTCTGATGTACTAGATTTCGGATGTGCCTGGGGAAGAATAGCATTTCAGCTTCAAAAACTTGGTTACAATGTAATGGGTTTCGATTTGAATGAAAATGTTATAGAAACTGCTTTGGAAACTGCCAGGATAAATGATGAGAATTATAAAGGAACAGTGAAATTCCAAACAGCCAACGCAACGGAACTTCCATACGATGATGAATCCTTTGATGCATGTATTCTACAAGCATTTCTAACAACTATNNATGGTATTTTATACCTGGCTGACTATGGACAGAACTGGGAAAATTCACTCTACAGCAAAAGGTACATGAGAGATTATCCTTTAACAGAAGAATTTGGAACTTTTATAGTAACTGACGACGTAAAAAGTTGTGGAAAAGAATTATTCAGAGCACATCACTACACCAAGGAAGAATTACTCGAACTGGTAAAACAAGATTTCAGAGTTGAAAACTTTCACGAAACCATATTTACCACATTTCATGGTAACAGAACCAGGGGTTACATTATAATCGCCAGAAAGGAACCATCACATTAATAAAAATATAATAATCGAATTTATTCAAATTTAATAATTAAAACAAATCTTAAATGATACAAATGCGAGACAGAAAAGATCTTCAAACAATACTCAAAAGAATCGATGGCCGAAGTTACAAGGCATACAGTGATATTAAGGGAATTTTCGATTTCGGATTTTTTACCCTATACATCGACCATGTTCAGCGGGATCCCTTTGCTGGCCCATCACTTTTAAGGGTTGAAGTAGGTGAAAGGTCCTTATTTCCACTTGAAATCATTGAAAATCACCATCAGAGGGTTGTTGTTTCAGATTTCATTGCCAGGGTTTTCAATGGATCAATAAAAAGGCATGGAAAAATTAGAAGTGGAAGCGGTAAAAGCGGAGTTATACAGATTGATAGCGGAGGACAGGAAGTATTAGAACGAAGTTGTGTTAATATCGAACCAGGGAAGCTTGAGGTAAGATTCTCCATGGGACTTCCAGCAAGGGGTAGAAGGGTAATGGGTATCGAAGCTTCAAGATTATTTTTTGAAGTTCTCCCAAATCTGGTTAATGACTCGTGTTTCTATAAAAACCTTAACAAAGAACTTTTAAAAGAAGAAGTTGAGCTTTATGAAGACGTAAACTTCTTAAGAGCCAAGCTTAAACCATTGGGGTTGGTTGCATTTGTTAAGGATGGTTCTATCCTTCCAAGGGAGAGTGGTGTTTCAGAAAAACCCATGGACAATTCAGT
>PMMY01000281.1:4503-4678 GCA_003162655.1 Methanobacterium sp.
ATACACGATCCTCCCATGGATAAGAACACAGTTAACTTCTCAACTGAGAATGCATCTGGATCAACTTCACAAGCAGCAAATATTATCGAAGCCCTCGAAGCTGGAACTGAACTTTTACTGTTCGACGAAGATACGTCTGCAACTAACTTCATGATAAGAGATGAAAGAATGCAGC
>PMMY01000178.1 GCA_003162655.1 Methanobacterium sp.
AAAAAATGCTTAAAGAAGTGGGAAAAAAACTTGGGGATTATTCAACCATACTGAAACCCAAAAGCAAAGTTGAAATTATTGAAACAGACTTGGATGATATCATATTAATTGACGGGACTCCCATGATCATGTGGATAGATGGAGAACCCTTCCCAACTCTCAAAGGCGCCTTGGAACTGGATATCCAGTCAAAATACGTTGTAGTGGATATGGGCGCTGTAAAATTCGTTATTAAGGGGGCTGATATAATGTCCCCTGGCATAACAGATGCAGATCCAAATATAAAAAAGGGAGATCTTGTGATAATAGTTGACGAAACCCATAGAAAACCCCTTGCAACTGGTAGAAGTTTAATATCTGGCTATGATATGGTTGAAAACCGTGAAGGGAAGGCAGTAAAAACTATTCACCACATCGGGGATAAATTGTGGGATTTAACTGTTTAAACATTCGATTTCTATTTTAAATCATTATGAAACATTATAATAATATTGAGGTGTGTAAAATGGCAAAACTGAGGTATGATTCAGGAAATGTAATATCTCCAAATGTTCACAGAGTAGGTATTCTGGCAATAGGATCCAATCTTGAAAATCATGGAGCAGCCCTCCCAATAGATACCGACTCAAAAATTGCTGCATACATTGGACTTCAAGCATCCTTAATTACTGGTGCAAAGTTTCTCGGCATTCTTTACGCCGCTACAGAGTATCCTCAGATAGATCACGGTGTGCATCTTAAACCAAAGAACTTAGTTGAAGAACAACTGATACCTACTCTTAAATCCGCTAAAAAATGTTTGGATCTGGACAACGTTGTTCTTGTAAACGGCCATGGAGGCAATTTACTCATTAAAAATTACCTTGAGAATATTCAAGAGCAAACAGGACTTAAAATTGTTTTCAACAACAAGATAGTAGAAATAGAAGGACCACACGCAGGAACAGGTGAAATATCAATAGGAGCCCTTTTAGGATTTCTGGATGTATCAAAAATCGAAGAACACTGTGATTTTGATAAGTACCCTGAGGTGGGAATGGTTGGTCTTAAAAAAGCAAGAGAGATGGATGAAGGAATTGACAAGGGTGCCAGGGAAGTTGAACAACTAAAGGTCAGTGTGGATATGAACCTTGGTGAATCACTCCTTGAAGATGCAATAGTGGATGTCATAAGGAATGTTAAAGAAATTGTAGAATAAAATATTAATTTTCTATCTTTTTAATTAACTGAGTGCATTCATCAACAATTTTAACCTTATTAAAAGAATCAGCAATTCTTCTAACCGCTTCTAATGCTCTTATTAATGAGTCTAGCCATGAGAATATATCGCCAGCATAAGCATGTATTCCATAATCCTTTAAGAGCTTTTTACTGATATCTGCAGGGTCATACTTCAACATTCGATATTTCAAGATTTTCAAGGACAGCTCCTCCTGGAAACAGTCACAGAATGGTCTGTCCTTGCATCTGCAGGATAAAAATTCCATTTGCAGGTTGATGAGTAGTTCCTGAAACTTGGGTTCCAGCTTTGAAATTGCATCAGCAGAACTTAGTATATCAAGAGTTGAGTCTGCAAAAAGCCTCGATGAAATATTAGCCTTTAATGCCCTTGCAAGTTTCTGACTTATAAGAGATGATAAATATGCATTTTCAAAGGGTTTTAAACCCGTTGCTATGTCAAGGGGTTTTAATGGCTTTTTAGATGTTATACTGATTTTAATATGATCTGCATCCTCATAATTTAAAAATGACATTGAAACAGCACGCCCATAACGTGTTGGTGATATTATACCCTTCCGCTCTACTGCAAATCCATAATCCAATATCAGGTTACAGGCCATATTAATACCCATTGGAATATCCTCTTTACTGTAGGCAATTTTAAGTTCGCGAATGTCATGGGCTGTTCCTGCACATAGATCCGAAAGAACTTGCTCGACAACCGCATCTTCTGTGTAGTGTACATTTATAGGTTCAACATCGCTTTCTAAAAGTGCAACAGCACGCATGTCCTCTGTTTCATCATCGTACTTTAGTCCTATTTCTGGAATTAAATACACTTTGCCCAAATCATGGTATGATGGCCTTCCAGCCCTACCAAGCATCTGGGAAAACTCATTAGGTGTTAACCATTTATTCCCCATTGTAAGTGTTTCAAATATAACCTGTGAAGCTGGGAAATCCACTCCTGCTGCAAGTGCAGCCGTTGTTACAACTGTTGACATTTCTTGCTTTAAGAAATCCTTTTCTATTTTTGTTTTCTTAGCATAAGAAAGTCCTGCATGATAAGCTGCAGCATTAACTCCCCTTTTAACCAAATAATCTGCTATAGAATGGGTTTTTCTCCGAGAATTAGTGAATATGATTGTCTGACCCCTAAATCCCTTGGCCGATATATTCTTGTATTCCTGCCTTGCAAGTTTTTGCATGAGATCCTCCTTATCATGCTCAGATCTAGCAAAAATCAAATGTCTCTCCAATGGAACTGGACGTTTGTCATATTCAACTAGTTTCATTTTGAATTCATCGGCAATTTCAAGGGGATTTTTAACTGTTGCGGATAAGCCTATGATTTGAAGATTAGGAAAAAGAGTCTGCAGTCTTCGTATTAACCCTTTGAGACGTGGACCCCTTTCCTCATCATCTAACATATGTATCTCGTCAACAACTACTGTGCCGAGTTTTCCAAGTTCAGATACCTTTCCTGATCTTAAAAGAAAATCAAGTCCCTCATAAGTTCCGACTACAATTTCTGCATCCTTAACACGTTCATCGTGTATTGAAAACTCCTCTTTAGCATTTATCCTACTCATTCCCACTCTTATCGACACCTTAAGCCCGAGTTTTTTGTATTTCTTTTTAAAATCCCTATATTTCTGGTTTGCAAGCGCCACTAGAGGAGTTAGGAATATGAATTTTTCACCTTTCATTGCCCCTGGTACTCCTGCAAGTTCGCCTATGAGAGTTTTTCCGCTGGCAGTTGCAGAGACCACCAAAATGTTTTCACCTTCAAGGAGCCCATTATCCAATGTAAGTGCCTGTACAGGTAGTAAATGCTCCCCATGACCTTTTAATATATTTTTAAGTTCCAAAGGGATTTTAAGGTCGTCCATTCTCACCTTAACATCCTGTTCACTTCCTGTGCTTATCTTATCGTAAAGAGTCAGTTTAGGGTTTTTCACTGGGTTGAACCTTGGATCGAACATGCTTAAAACCAGTTTTAAATCGCCGGTTTTGTCGAGTATTCTTCTGAAATTCTCAAATGTACTCATGTCAAATGATCGAGCTTTTAATTCCATTTTTATCTCTTCTTCTGCACATTTTCTGCAGATATACTCGTTATGATAAAGATAAGAAGAATCCCTACGTATTAGAGTAATAAAACCTTCAAAAGTGCAGTGTCTACACATAAGTGTTCTTTTAAATGGTATATCCAAAGATTTTAACATTTCCCCGGTTTCAATATCTTCCCCTATAAGATAGACATTCTGTTTTCTTAAAATTTTAATAGCTTCACTAGGAGGTAAGAGAGTCTCATTTTCAGAATCCTTTTTTACTATGAACTTGTAAGGTCTTACTTTATCCTCTGTCCTTTTGAGCTTGAGAAAACCATAAAATAGGGGCTGTCTTCTTGTGTTAACAGCACCTTTGGCACTGCCTATTGGAAACATCTCCAATATCTTCTTGTTTTTCCTTAGAATTATCATAATTTTTTATATAGTATTTAATACCGTCTAGCGAGGTGAATTTAATGTTCTTGTATAATATGATCAACAAAATAGAAGTCTTTACACTTAAAAAGTCAAGAGGTCGGGTATTTTTACCCAATCTAAAAATCCAATTAACTTAAATCTTCTTCTTGTTCCTCTCTAATCTTTAAAAACTCAATTGCCTGTTCTCTAAGTTTAAATTTCATAATTTTACCGCTTGCAGTCAAAGGAAACCCATCAACAAAGAATACGTGCTTAGGCACCTTATAACGAGCAATTTTTTTAAGTGAATAGTCCCTAATATCCTCTTCTTCAAGTGTAATGTTATCTTCAAGTACAACAAATGCTCCAACAATCTCACCATACTTATCATCCGGAATACCTACAACCTGCACATCTTTAATTCCAGGCATTGTATAAAAAAATTCTTCTATTTCACGTGGATAAATGTTTTCTCCACCTCGAATTATCATATCTTTAATACGGCCCACAATGGTATAATTACCATCTTCATCTACTGTAGCTAGATCTCCACTATGAAGCCATCCTTCTTCATCAATTGCCTCTGCAGTTTTGTCGGGCATTTTATAATAACCCTTCATGACGTTGTAACCTCTACTGCAAATTTCACCAGGTTTTTCTCCAGGTCCCATATCTTCTCCAGTTTCTGGATCAACTAATTTAACCTCACATTCTGGCAGTTTTCTCCCGACTGTTTCAACCTTTATTTCAACAGGATCATTTACACTAGTCTGTGTAAATCCAGGAGAACCTTCAGTTAGACCATAGACTATTGTTACATCTTTCATATACATATCCTTCATTACTTTCTTCATAGCCTCTACAGGACATGTTGAACCGGCCATTATACCGGTTCTAAGTGATGAAAGATCAAACATNNAGTGATGTACATTTTTCTTTTTGTACAGCTGCTAGAACCATTAAAGGATCGAACTGTTCAAGCATTACATGAGATGCCCCATGAGTTAATATGGCCATAACACCAAGGGTTATTCCAAAACAATGAAATAATGGTACTGGAAGACATACTCTATCCTCTTCAGTATATTTCATTCTTTCTCCAATGTAATATCCATTATTAATAATATTTCTGTGTGTGAGCATCACACCTTTTGGAAAACCTGTAGTTCCTGATGTATACTGCATACATACTACATCTTCATTATTAAAAGTTTTTTTAACATCTAAAAGCATCTTATTGTCGGTATGCTTACCTAAAAGCAATAATTCATTGGTATTATAAAGTCCACGATGCTTTTCCTGACCAACATAAATTATATTTTTTAGATATGGGTATTCACTGCTATTCAAATTGCCCCTATTGCTTGTTTTAAGCTCTGGAACGAGTTCATATAGTATGTCTAAGTAATTCACATCCCGAAATCCATCTGTTATAGCAATGGCTTTCATATCCGATTGTTTTAAAACATAATCAATTTCGTGACTTTTATAAGAAGTATTAACAGTTACAAGAACTGCACCAATCTTTGCTGTCGCAAAAAAGAATGTTAGCCAGTCGGGGACATTAAGAGCCCACATTCCAACATGATCCCCCTTTCCAATCCCGATGGAAAGTAATCCCTTTGCAAGCATATTAACACGTTCATCAAACTCCTTGTAAGTAAATCTAAGGTTCCTGTCAGGGTAAATCATAAAATCCTTTTCATAATTCTTTTTAACCTGTTTTTCAAGGAAGTTTCCTATGGTCTCTTCGGTAAAAAGCATTTTCCCACCCCAAATTTATTTTAATTATTATTATACGAAATGTTCTCATCCTTATTTTATTATTTATCTGATCCATCGGGCATCAGATGTTCGGTTAACTGTATTTTGATTGAGTCAGGTATTGGCAAACTCTTTTTTTCGATAAAATCAAAGTGCACAATAACAGCTTTTCCTCTGACCTTAAGTTTTCCATTCTGCCATGCCTCATGGCCCATTGTAAATGAGCTGTTTCCTATTTTTATTATAAAAGTTCTGATCTCAACGTCTTCTCCATAGTACATTTCACATAGAAAGTCGAATTCTGTTCTTACCATTATGAGCTTCCAGTTTTCATAGCTAAGATCCAGATCAGGTGTGAACATTCTGAATATTGGATTTCTAGCTTGTTCAAACCATACTGCAAGTACTGTATTATTGACATGACGAAGCCCATCAATATCACCAAATCTTGGAGTTACAACTGTTTTATACATTTAATTCCTCTTGATTCTTGATTAAATTGTTAATAGAATTTTGTACTGAAAATATTAGTTTGAGCAAAAATTATTGAATAAATGAATTTGTTTGATAGTTAAATTGGTGTGTAAACCACCGCTAGTATTTTGGCGTCATCACCATGGGCGTGAAGGTCATGAGGGACAACCGAATCGTAGTAAATGCTATCACCTTCAGAAACTAGATAAGTTTCTTTACCATAAAGAACTTCTATTTCACCATTCATTACAAATATAAACTCTTCTCCCTCATGGGATGATAGTTGGTAATCATCTGTTTCGGGTTGATGTACATCTATTAAAAATGGTTCCATGTGCCTGTCTGTCTTGCCAGATGCAAGGGAATAGAAATCTAAGGTACTGTCCTTGAGATTACTATTTTCACCAGAAAATCGCATCACATTCTCTGATTTGCCTGATTTAATAACAACAGGGCCTGTTTGTGGTGCATCATCTAAGAAAGTTCCAAGACGCACATTTAGAGCCTTTGCAATTTTTAACAATGGGGATAATGAAGGTATGAGTGCTCCACTTTCAAGTCTTTCAACCAGTTCAATACTGATCTGACTTTCTCTTGCAAGTTCTTCTATTGAAATGCTTCTACTCTCTCTTAATTGTCGTATTTTTTCTCCAACTCGATTTTCTGGCATTAAATCACCTTTAAAAGGTCTTTAATATGATATAAGTTATCAGTTTAACCTATAAATTGCTAAAATATTATGTTTTAGAACTATTCTAATAGATTTTATTTAATGATTTAGAGTATAAATTTTATACTATGATTCCACTTCTAAAAAAAAATATGATCTAGTGTATCAGTTATTCTGTATATATTATTTATTACTAGAATTTGTAGATTTATTAGTGTTTGTTGTGTTNNCACCAAATGCAATTAATGCTATCATTAAAACTATGAACACAGTTCCAGATTTCTTTGGATTCATTATTATCTACCCATATTTTTTTTATATATAGAAGAAAACTGTTTTAATTTTATAATTATTATTTAGTATATTTATTTGGTTAAATATCGATGGAATTTGTACTTTTTAGTTCAACACCCATTATTCTATTACTTTGCTATATTACTCAACTGATTTATATGCTACCACTGGAATTCAATAAATAAAAATAAGTAAATAATATTANNAAAAATAAGTAAATAGTATTAAAATCATATTTAAAGATAGAATTGAACCTAATAACAAATATTATGGATTCCTGTATTTTAATATTTCAGGAGTTTATTCCACAGTAACACATTTAGCAAGGTTTTTAGGTTTATCAGGATCAATTCCTCTCTCAATACTGATGTAATAGGATAAAAGTTGTAATGGTACTACATAGGGTATAGGAGATAACATTTCAGTTATTTCCCCTTTCAGTCCAATAATGTGATTTGCTTCTGATCTTAAAGCTTCATCTTCGGATGAACCCAGAGCAATTATTCTTGCACCTCTCGCCTTCACCTCTTCAATGTTGCTTAAAGTCTTATCATGACTTTCCCCCGGAGGCACAACTGCTAAAACAGGGATATCATCATCAATAAGTGCTAACGGACCATGTTTAAGTTCTCCTGCCGCATAACCTTCCCCATGAATGTAGGTTATTTCTTTAAGTTTCAAAGCACCTTCCAATGCAGTTGGATACGAAAATCCACGTCCGATAAAGAAGAAATCAGATGAATCTTTGTATTTCTTAGCTATTTGAATTATTTCGTCCTCCATTCCTAGCGCATCTTTCACATAACTTGGAACTATTTGAAGCATTTCCAAAAGTTTGTTATCTCCATTCATTGCAATAGCAAGCATATAAATACTAATTAATTGACTTATATAGGTTTTTGTAGCTGCAACACCTATCTCGGGTCCGGCCCTAGTATATATAACATGATCTGCCTCTCTAGTTGCTGTACTTCCTAAAACATTAACAATTGCAAGTGTTTCTGACTTTTTATTTGCTATCTTCAGGGCTTTAAGGGTGTCTGCTGTTTCTCCAGACTGACTTATTAATATGACAAGTGTTTCTGCATCAAGTGCTCCTTCAGAGAATTTGAATTCAGAGGCCAGTACTACATCTGTTGGGATTCCTAAAAGGGTTTCAAATAAATATTTCCCAACTAGAGATGCATGATAAGATGTTCCACAGGCAACAAAACAAATTCTTTTGAATTCCGGGAACTTGGCTACTACCTTCTCAATTTCCGAGAATTCCATAAGTGTATTTTTTATTACTTCAGGTTGTTCATGTATTTCCTTTAACATAAAATGTTTGTAACCACCCTTTTCTGCCATATCCGAAGACCATTCAATAATATTTACTTTTTTATCCAGTATATTTCCATCCATATCCTTTATTAAAACCCCAGAAGGGTCTAAAACAACCATCTCATTATCATTGA
>PMMY01000106.1 GCA_003162655.1 Methanobacterium sp.
AAATCATAGACTTCCAAACTACGTTAGTTACGGTGCTAAAAAGATTCACATTGCTGTGTTCCTGCAGCGCATAGGATTTCAGGGAATGAAAATAAAGGGATTCAGCGGTGTTAGACCTGTTTATATTACAAGTGATAATATAAATAATCCTACCGTTGACAACGCCAGGATAAACAGTATTGTTACGGTTTTAAGATCAATGGGGATAAACGCATATAATATGGGTTTAGGTCCAAACACACATATTAAAGTTCTTCAATCCAGTTCAGTTGCATGTAATGCTTTAATAGTTGACATTTATGGGGGAGCCGATGCTGGAGTAATATATGAAATGGGTTCATCATGGTATAAAACATTAAAAAGTGGTAAAAAAGTTTTTACTATTTTCTGGCCACCAGCTAAAGTTATAACCGGTTTAGCCTTTTTAGAAAGGGCACATGATGATAATTATGATCCTCCATCATTTACGGGTTTAGCTAATCCGGACCAGTACTTGAAAAATAACGGGTACAGTTACCTGTACTCGGATGTACTTTCGGAAATTGTTAGCTCAATATTCAAACAATCAACAACATAAACAAGTTCAGTAAATTTTTTTCTTTAATTCAATACTTTTTTTAATTTTTGTAACTTCCAATATTTCATAGATTTTTATTTGTGCNNCCAATTTTCATAGATTTTTATTTGTGCATCGATAAAGTTATGATTACTGTATATACTAATGGTTCTGGAAGTCATAAAGATAAAACATCCAATTAAATTGAAGCATTGATTTATTTAATAACATCTATCTAGTTTGATTGGAGCATATTTATCAAAAAAACACTCAGATAAAAGTTATTTCATTTGCAATAAACTGATTTAATTGAATTTCTATTGTCATAAATATTTGATAATGTTAATTATTTGCAAATTTTATTTAATTTGTTCTTAAAGATTTAGATTGAACTTTAATTCTTATTTGATCGAAGTTTTTATAAAGTAATTTCTATAGATTTAGTAATAACTTTTGAAAATATCTTTGTTATTATAGGTTTTCTATCATTGGAGAGGGTAAGATTAAACAGAAATACTTATTATCAGTATTATTATTTACTTTAGTACTGGTTTTATATGTGCATGCCAGTTCTGCTGCTGATATTTCATCATCAGATATTGGGGCATCTGACTCAAATCCCAGTAATGTATCTACAACTGAGGATTACAATTTATCAGATGATGTGAATAATGTATCATCGGATGCTCAGAATAATAACCTTAAAAGTCCAGCAATGACCTCTTCTAGAGATACAATCAATACAGTTGCAACATCTTCTGAAGAATCAGGAAGTGGCAATGCTGATATTAGTTTAACTCAATATGCATCTGATTACAATCCAAATTATCTGAAAACAGTTACCCTATCAATTGTTGTTAAAAATAATGGACCAGATACAGCGCAGAATGTAATTATACAGGATAACTTCAACCAGAATCTGCTTAAATATATTTCAGATGATAGTAACGGTGCCTATAACTATCAAACAGGCCTTTGGAATGTTGGAAATTTATATAACGGTGAATCAACCACCCTTAATATTATTGGACAGATCATTGATTCTGATACTATTATAGAAAATTCTGCATATTATCAGTCAAGTACAACTGTTGACAACAATTCAACGAACGACCAGGCAGATGTTAATTTAATTGTGCCTGCATTTGCAGATATAAGTATTTATGAAATACCATCCACTCACCATCCACATTATATGCGTACAATAAACCTTAAACTGATTTTAAGGAACAACGGACCGGATGCTGTTACAAATGTTACTGTACATTGTTTGTTAAACCCCAAACTCTTTATGTACGTTTCAGATAATGGTTACGGTAGTTACAATTATACAACGGGTGTTTGGACCATAGGTACCCTGAGTAGTGGATCCGAAATGGTTTTAAACATTCGGGCCAAGGTAATGGCATTTCGTACTAAGATGAAGTATAAATTTTTTTCAAATCAGGTATCAACAGCTTCATCTGCATACGACACTTATCAACCAAATAACAGATCAATAAGAGAATTTGTAGCACCTAGGATCAATCTTAACTCTCTTGCATCATCCTTAGCCTATGGAGTTACATCTAAGTATCTTAAAGCTGTTAATATATTCAACTGGGTTCGAGATCACGTTAACTATTCATTTTATTACGGTACAAGGTATGGAGCTGCTGGAACACTTGAAAAGTTAAAGGGAAACTGTGTAGATCTCTCACACCTTATTGTGGCCCTTTCTAGGATTACTGGATTACATGCTCGATACATACATGGGACATGCTACTTCCTTGTAAGTCATCACTGGATCGGTCATGTTTGGGCAAATATTTATGTAAGGGGTAAATGGTATCGAGCAGATGCAAGTAATACCAGAAACCTTTTTGGAGTGATTAAAAGCTGGAAAACTTCAAATTATATTTTTAACGGAGTATATAAAACATTACCATTCTAAAGATTTCTAAAATTAAATAATCTAATTATTTTATTGAGTTCTAAGGATTTCAGAAATATACAGTTTAATAATTATAATATTAACTAGGGTATATTAAAAAAAGAAAAAAATATTTGAGTCATGAAAAAAAAATCGACTCATTTAAATTGTTTAATGTTTATTTATGCGAATATTGCGTTTATAGCTCTAAGTACTTGCATAGCATGGCTGTACAATACTTTAGCATAGTTGGCCTGATTTATGTATTGTTCGAAAACTAATGTTGGAATTCCTTTATTAGCAATCGGTATGGTAACATATTTAGGGCTGGTACCGTCTGCAAGAAAGTGGTACTTCAAATCTCCGTTGGTATATTTGGAGTTAATTAATTTTTTGGCCATAGCTAAAGACTTTGAATTTTGAAGCGGAGCAAATACGAAATTATGATATCCCCCATAGTCGGGACCTTTTCCTGTATTTCCGTGTGTGTCTATTACTAATTTGTATGAAGTGCCAATATTAGGTACAACATATTTATTCGCTAGATTTTGTCCTGCCGCTCTTCCTGTACTGTAGTCTGCTCCATTGGGTACTACAACATCGTAAACCCATATCTGCACGTTATTCAACGAGTTGGTTAAAGCTTCTATTGCATTGAGCATTGCTATATGAGTTTGTACTTCTAGGGGATGCACACCCATTATAACTGCTACTTTATTTGTACCTGTACCAAAAGGCCCTAATTTTAGGACGTATCCATGGGAATTTTTACCTAGTAATGTGGTAGTGAATTTGGCTGTACCATTTAAAACTGCTTTTGGGCCCAGAGTCTGTGCGTACCAGGATTTTACTGAGACTGTGCCAGGGAGTGCTTTGTTTACATTATAGTATGCCATGATTTTACTGTACATCTAAATAAGGGAGGCATAATTCATTTTTCCCCTTGATGTTGTTACATAGCTAGGTAATTTGCCATATTTAGTTACATATGTGGTTATTTTATTTGCACAGTTGAGATACTGCGACTTTGTGATTTTTCCACTGGTTACAGTTTCACTAAGACTCGTAGATTTTGCAACACTTTTAGGTTTTATCTGACTTTTATTGTTAGTAGCTACATTTTTCGTAGCCTTTGTTAGTAAATATAGGAATTGTGAATTAGTCACTTTTGTGTTCCCAACTGCAACACTGGTAGGTAATCCATGTTTAGTATCAACATTTTGCTTAACAGCCACTGCTGACTGGCTGATTTGGGTAGTATTATANNGATTTCCATTAGGATTGTTAGGATTTGCTCCATAATTTGACCCGGTTAAACCATAACCGCTTCCACTGCTAGAACTATTTTTTTTACTGCTTCCAGTGGTGGTGCTTTTTGACGAGTTAGTGTTAGTTTTAGTACTTTGACTGGTTTTTTGTGTATTTCCAGAAGTTGTTGTTGCAGCTGTAGTGTTAGATAGATTTCCAGAGCCACCATTGTTCGAACTGTTGTAGGCTGAGTTGGAAGTATTGTTATTATTACCTAAACAACCAGATACCAGTACACCTCCAAA
>PMMY01000168.1:0-7622 GCA_003162655.1 Methanobacterium sp.
TGCACATAAACCTGGGTTTCTTTGCCTTTAATGGTATGTGATTCTTTTTTAGCTATGTTGTGTGCTACATCATATACTATGCCCATATTCATATCTTCTGCATCTCTCTTAAACACTTGTTCGAACGATTCACGGACCCAATGTACTATCATCTGTCTGTTGGTCCATGCATAGTTGGCTGCGCTGGCCATCGCCTTGAAGTAGTCTTGAGCTTCATCTGAGTCTACAGGTGCACATGCTAACTGACGGTCTGGAAGATTGATGTTGTATGCTTTGTAAGCTTTATCCATAGTTCTGAGGTAGTCTGCACATATTTGATGTCCGCATCCCCTAGAACCAGAATGTATCATGACTGTAATTTGACCTTCCTCAATTCCAAATACCTTAGCAGCCTCTTCATCAAATATCTCTTCCATTTTTTGGATTTCAAGAAAATGATTACCTGAACCAAGTGATCCTAGTTGGGGAATTCCCCTCTTTTTGGCCTTGTCACTCACCTTGTTTGAATCGGCTGCATCCATTTTCCCGTTTTCCTCCAGATATTTAAGGTCCGAATTCCATCCATAGCCATTTTCAACAGCCCATTCTGCACCATTATCGAGAACGTTGTCTATTTCCCCTTCTTTAAGCCTCAGTTTTCCTTTGCTTCCCACTCCAGAAGGAATATTCTTGAAGAGCGCATCAACAAGTTCTTTTATCCTCGGTTTAACATCGTCTTCTGTGAGGTTGGTTCTCAATAATCTTACTCCGCAGTTTATATCAAATCCAACTCCTCCGGGGCTGATAACTCCATTTTTAGCACTGAAAGCTCCAACACCACCAATACTGAACCCGTAGCCAAAATGAATATCAGGAAGTCCTATTGAAAACTTTTGAATACCTGGAAGACATGCAACATTAGCTACCTGATCAATAGCACCCTTTTCAACGACTTTAACAGCATCATCATCAAGATAGATCCTTCCTGGAACTCTCATTCCTGTTTTATAATCTGAGGGAATTTCCCATACACAGTCTCTGATTTTTTTCAATTCTTCTGTTACCATAAACAACTCTCCAAAACAACTTACATTTTTACAATCTTATCTATTTTTTATTCTAATTTTAAAGTACAATTCATCAATTAATAATCTGTAATAATAATTTTTTATACCATTGAAATAATTTTTATAATTATTATTCATCAGTTAACTCATAATGGACTAGAACAAACTAGATCTACCTTGAATAATCTTAACAACATCTATCTAGATTATGATCAAACTCATATATCCTATTTCCCGCATGGAATATATACTGAAATAGAAAATTTCCACTTTCTTAGGGTACGATCATTTTATTATCCCAAGGATTTTATGTTTTGAAGTTATTTCATCCGCCATTTCATCTAATTTTTTGTAATCTTCTTCCTTTGGAAATCCTTTTATAATTAATGGTGTTATAATTTCCACCTTTAAACTACCTATCATTCCTCTGATCTGATCCAGCATCCTCCCTCCCCATCCATAGGAACCCATTACAGATACTAATTTCAACTTGGGCCTAAGTGCATTTGCAAGATAGGTTGCATACACAACACTTGGATGAGGGCCTGTTAAAACTGTTGGTGAAGCAATAACCATAGTTGTGGCGTCCACGAGGTTCAAAGCCACTTCTCCCATATCTGTATAGGTTAAATTCATTGGTTTAACACTTACTCCTCTTTCAACCAGAGAATTCACTAAATAATCGACCATACGCTGGGTACTCCCGTGCATGGATATGTAAGGAATGATAACTTCGTTTTTTGTATTGTCAGAAGTCCAATCTTTGTAGGCATCCATTATAAATGCCGGGTTTTTGTAAAGTGGTCCATGGCTTGGTGCTATAATATCAATTTCTAAGTTCTTCAGCTTCTCAAGATTCTTTCTTATTATTGCTCTGAAAGGCATCATTATTTCGGCGTAATACCTCTTAGCTGCCATGTATATATCTTCGCAGGCAAATAAATCGCTACTTGCTCTGTGAGAGCCGAAAAAATCGCATGAAAATAGTATTTTATCGTCATGCAAATATGTTACCATAGTATCTGGCCAATGCACCCATGGAGTTATAATAAACTCAAGTTCTTTACCTCCCAAGTCCAATGTTTCCCCATCACTTACAATCTTAAATTTTTCATCGGGAATTGGGAGAAATTCGCTTAATAGTTCCTTGCATTTAGAATTGGTCACAACAATTGCATTTTTGTAAATTTTAAGAATATCTGGTATGGTTCCAGAATGATCTTGTTCTGCATGATTAACAACAAGATAATCAATATCTACATTCAATTTTTTTAGATTGTCCAATAATTCATCAGTTTTAGTAGGATCTACTGTATCTATGAGTGCTGTTTTATTATTGCCTTTTATAATATATGAGTTGTAACTTGTTCCATTTGGAATTTGAATAAGTTCATCAAAAATTCGCCTATCCCAGTCAATCGCGCCTACTGAATATACATTCTCTTTTATCATCCTATAAATCATTTAAGATCACCTCTAATTCCATATATCTCATTTTATTGTTTTTATCATATTATTAATAGCTTTCAATCCTTTTTTTCCAATATAATAAACTCTGAAATCCTTAAAGTCTAGAATAACTCACACTATCCTACTTATACTTTTTTTTCATTTATTGTTTTAAACGATCTTATAGAATTTTACTGCTAATAAATGGTTTTAAACGTAAATAGAAATGATAAAGGAAATGATTGTGGTGTCTATTAAAAGTGAATTCTAGATATTGGTTATCTATAATATATAATCCAAAGCATAAAAAAGTTCTGATACAAACTTTAAACGGTCTTAAAGACTATTTAAAATCATCTAAGCACAGATACATGGTTCTAAATCTTCTTTAAATATCATTTTCATGGATAAAGATAAGTGCAGTTGTGACTATATTTAAATAAGGAAGAATTGTTTCAGGGGAATAAAATAATGATTAGCAAAGAAGAACTTGTTGACAAAATTGAAAATACAAAACTGGAGCGAACGCGGGATTTAGGAGATTCCTATGAAAAAAGAATCTATTTAGACGATGATAATGTTTTAATTGTAGGTTATAGCCAAGAAGAGAAATTTGAAGAAGATGATCCCGAAGAAGAAAATGTGAAGAATTATTACTGGTACTGGGAGCTTCGAAATTCTCAAACATGGGATATACTAATTGAAAATCAGGATAAATCTTATAATTTCTGCGAATCAGAAGTCGGGGGTTGGAGTGACAATGATCGTGTGCAAGATGTTGTTGGGGATATTGCAGAAGAAGATGTATGTCGATGGAGTGAACAAGACTGGATAGAAGATATTTCTGAAGATATTGCCGATGAAGTTCTTGATTGGATTAAAACTCTAGGAAAAGATGTTTAATCCATTATTTTTGATATTGTATAAAAAATAAATTTAGGAGTAAATATGATCGAACTATTTATACTCCTCAATTAAGCTGTAATCTGATATTTCTATAGAATAGCCCTTCTCAAATGCTAGTGTGAGATTTAATTCAGGCCCTGAGATGTCTTCAATTTGACCTGCTACATATTCAAGGAATCTTTTTCCCTTTAGCTTTTTTACATTAATTTCTTTGAAAGAAGTGTTGTTTCTATCGTGTTGACCTGCGATTATGCTTTTTCCATTTATTTTTATTCCATAGGTTTCTTCGATATCTAAATTGTCTGTATCCTCAAATATTATGATAAGTTCTTCAAAAGAGTTGTTTTTAGAAGCTTTCTGCTTTTTTTTGGTGCATTTTATTACCTTTTCTCCCCTGGCTTTTTCTAGCTCCATCCAACTGTCTTCGATAAATTCTTCATCTTCAATCCATTCTTCTACTTCCATCAATTCATCCATCATCCAATTCAACTCCTTCTAATTAAAATATATATTCTGAAGTTAGGGTTTATATCGTCCATCGAATTTTTTCCAAGATTCAACAATGGAAGGTTTATTTTCGTTTAAGTTATTGAATATACTGTCCCTAATAGCTGCTGTATTTAATTCTCCAATTTTTTTGCTCGATTTGGTTATATCTTCTATAATCTTTTCTTCTATTTTTTTAATATTCTCCTAAACTATAACCCGCATCAATAGCTGCCGTTTCTATTTTTTTACTATCAAATTGTTCTTTAGTTCCTCCTTTTTTAACAACTTCGACCAATATGATAACCTCCTAACACATCATGATTTATTGAAATAATTTTTTTAAAATGATCATTCTATTTCATCTTAATACATCTTATCTTGCATGGTTTATATATATTTTGATTTGATTTTCATAATTTTTGAAAAAATATAATATAATAACGAAAGTATTGTAAGCTTGTTCCAATTCATGGTTAATCTTTATCTAAGGTCAATGTTAATAGGGTAAATTCGGTGGTTTATCTATATTTGAATAAAACNNATAAAACTACCAGTTAGAATAGTTTTTAATATAATGGAATCTACAATCCCCAATTAATGCCCTGTTTTTCGGTCGTAAATCAATTAGTTATTCCTTTTTAATAAATTTTTATAATAAAGCTTTTATTAGAATTTTTAAATGTCGAGAATGACTTGTAATATTATGTTCAAATTTTCTATCTTTATATCCATCATGTGGAAGGTAACTGCTTTTACTTCGGACCTTCTCTCGTGTTTTGAAGGATCAAATTCTTCACCGAAGGCTGACGCATCTAGTATATATCTTTCAATATCCCCATCAAGTTTAGAATCAATTTTAATATCAAATTTAGAAAACACCAGATACTCTGTGTCATGTACGAATAGGAGTTCTGAAAGCCAGTCATAAAGGATAGCACACTCATCTTCAGCTTCTAATCTAATTTGTTTTTTTATTAGTGGTTTTACTGTAGAAGTATCAGTTATAACCTCGAACATTGCAATTGCAGCATTTTCAAAAGCATTCGCAAGACTGTTACCATATGCTCTGTATCCAACGTCTGCTGTAACATCGAAAAATTCGAATTTCAGATCCTTTAAATTATTTTCATTTGCATCCAATATTTAACCTCTAAATAGCTTTTCTAAATGTATTCTCTTTTTATATAGACTATTAATTCGTTTTAGAGATTATAAAGCGATTATATATGATCTATTACTTCTCAAACGCTCTCTATCTCTTCTTTTAAATAAGTTACCATGCTCTTATAGTAATGGGGGAATGTTTATGCAGAAAATCTATGGAAGAAATCAGATACCAAATCTAAGAAAAAAATCAGGAATCATNNGCTCTAATATGCCTGTGAATATTTAAGTATCATTATTTTTGTTTTTATATTCTATTAAAGCCTTTCCAGACACTGCAATATTTCTTCTGTGTCGAATCTCAGAACTACTATTCTTGAATTTCCTTTAACACCCTTACCAGTAAACTTAGTGTCTATCAGTCTTAAAAATTCCAGTTTGTTCAGTGATCTATCGAAAGAAGCATAACTGGTCGAAGTTTTTTTCATGAAACCCTTGTAAAGATCTCCAGCAATCAAATCATCGGTGTTGAATTNNTCAACCGGTATTTTGTAGCGCCTCCGTCAAATGTTTTTTTTCTATTGTTTTGGAAGCATCAGCCTCTGCAAAGTTTCCACTGACCCTTAGTAGATCTATTCCCATCCTCAGATCCCCTGCAGAAGATGCATGTTCGGCAATTTGATCCAATAAGCTGTCTGATATCACATCTGGATAGAATCCTGCTTTTATTCTGTCTTTTAGTATGTCAAACATCTCTTGGGTTGTATATGGTTCGAATATTATTTCCTGGGGTATGAAAACTGAGTTAACATTCTTGTCAAGCATGTAACGAAATTCTATATCAGATAAAATTGCAAATATGCCGGTTCTAACTCCATTATATTCCTCATGAGCCCTTAAAATATCATAAAATATCTTATTAGCATTTTTACTGTGAAAGAGATAGCTAACATCATCAAGTGCAACTACCATAGATTTTTTTTCATTTTGTAGATGTTTCATTATGCTACCGTAAATTCGTGAGAAAGGTACACCTGTTTCAGGGGGCATATGTCCAAATATTTTGTTGTATATTTGTGAAAATATATTGAAACGGGTAGTATGGAGCTGGCAGTTTACATAGACACATACAACTTTATCAGAGTTTCCCTCGACTATGTTGAAGATCTTGTTTATAGCAGTTGTCTTCCCAGTAGCAGGAGAGCCTAGAACCACTGTGTTGATAGGATTTCCACCCCTAAGAGCTGGCCGTAAACATATTGCAAGTGCTTCCATCTGAGATTCTCTGTGAAGATAATTTTCAGGTACATAATCTGGATTAAAAGCATCTATATTTTTGAATATTGTCTCATCAAAGAGCAGTATATCATCGATACCCATGTTTTCTTATCTGGTGGCTTTGATTATAAAAATATTGGTAAAAATAAAAAAAAATCTTTATGGTTTTAAACTTGAATAAATTATTTGATAATAAATGAAATTTCATCTACTTTGATATCCGGAACACCACAAACCTTTTCTCCATTGGACAAATTATAAATTTTGATATCTTCATTTTTTGCTGCCCATTCAACAAGTTTTTTTGCATATCTAAGTTTCTTTTCTTTTATTAAGTCGGCCTGGCCTTTTTCTTCCTTGATATTTGGTCTTGAATAACGTGTTATAATTTTACCAAAGTCCATACCCGCCATGAATATATTTTTGGCTCCTAGTTTCACAGCAAGGAACACACATCTATCACCATCTGTGAATCCTCCAAAATTGTACACATTTTCAAGAGGAATGCTTTGTGTAGACCCTAAAACATTTTCAAGTACTGGAACATATCTTTGAATATTATCCATATTGTTCCCATGCGCATGCACAACCATTATGGCTCCATTTCTATTGGAATCAATAATATCCTCTATTTTACCATCTAGATCTGTAANNGTAACAACTATATCTGGAATTACTTTTTCTTCTAAAAGAGCTGTTACTGCACCGTCTGCACATATGAGGGTTAAATAGTCCATTCCCACTTTTTTAAGTTCTTTTATATTTCTTTTGAGTGATGGTCCTGCTCCAAAGATAATTGTGTCGGATTCTATTGATATATCTTCGGGTGAAAGACTATTTCTGTCTTCAAGGAGTTTTCTAAGCATTTCTGCAGACTTTTCATCCATTTCCCTGTCGAAGCTGAATTCTTCCAATATCTCTTTATACCATGAAAACCAAACATCAAGATTCATATAGATGAGTTGTTAAATCAAATATAAATAAAGTTTTCTAGCTACAAAATCGGAGGTTTTTTTAGATGTATGAGACGTTGCTGATGATACCAGGACCTACAAGGGTTTCCCCAAGAGTCTTAAAAGCCATGTCAAAGAACATAGTGAATCACAGGAGTGCAGTTTTTGGTGAAATCCTAAACGACACCAATGATATGATGTCGGAGGTATTCCAGACAGAGAACCAGTCCTACTTAATTACAGGTTCCGGTACAGCTGCAATGGAGGCAGCAATAGGAAATGTGATTGAGAAAGGCGATAGAGTTCTTAATGTAGTTGGTGGAAAGTTCGGTGAGAGGTTTATGAGGATAACTGAAACATACCAGGGAATTCCTGTAGAACTCGAAGTAGAATGGGG
>PMMY01000168.1:7666-12219 GCA_003162655.1 Methanobacterium sp.
CGTGTCTTGCTGCACCACCTGGAATGGCTGCAATTACTTTAAATGATGATGCTTGGGATGTGGTTGATAAAACTAAATCCAAAACCTATTATCTTGATATGAAGAGTTACAGGAAAAGTGGGGATAAAAATGTTCCAGAAACACCTTACACTCCATCTGTATCACTCATGTATGCTATGAACGAGGCATTAAGTATAATAATGGAAGAAGGTCTTGAAGCAAGGATAAAAAGACATGAAAAAGCTGCCAAAGCCACTATTAATGGAGTTAAAGCCATGGGTTTGGAGCTCTTTGCCAAAGAAGAGGTTTCATCCACTACTGTTACAGCGGTTAAAATCCCTGAAGGAATGACAGATAAAAACCTCAGGGGTACTATGCGCAATAAATATAGGATAGAACTGGCAGGAGGCCAAGACCATTTAAAAGGTAATGTTTTCAGAATAGGTCATATGGGAAATATCACCCACAGGGAGATAATTTCTACCATAGCTGCACTTGAAATGGCTCTAAAAGAATATGGTTATGAAGTGGAATTAGGATCTGGAGTTGCTGCGGTACAAGAAACTTATATGCCTGGAAATAATATTCTGGAATTCTTTTAAATTTTTTTCTTCCTTTTTTGAATAATCTCATTTTTAATAATTTTTAATTGGATTATAAATTAAAAAAAAGTTAAACAAATTTCTTTATTAGTATCTGACTTCAAATCAAAATCATTCTTTACACACCCTTAACAATGGATGCAACTGTTTTAAGAATTATTGGCCCGTCTGTCCAAGTTCGTCTGGCTATATAGCTAGGTCTCAAATAGAATTCCTTAAAAGCTTTTTTTTGAAGTTTTTTAAGTTCTTCTAATGAACAATCAACTGTTTCAAGCACTGGACTCAAGAGGGTATATTTAGACCAATCATTTATTTTTATTAGGTTTTCGCTGGCGGCTTTAAGATAAAAATCTGTTCCAGGATAAGGTGTGGCTAATGAAAAAACAGCATATGATGGTTCAAGAGTTTTAACGAATTTAATAGTACTTAATATGCTTCTCTTTGTATCACCAGGCATTCCAAGCACTACTGATGCAATGGTCCTCATATCATATTTTTTTGTAAGTTCGAAGGTTTTTTTGATCCTGTTTATGTTGATCTTCTTATTAATTTCGTTTAAAAATTGTTGATCAGCAGATTCAACTCCCAAAAACATGGTTATGCACCCAGCATCTTTCATGGTCTTTAGAAGTTCTTCAGATATTGTATCAACACGGGCTGTGCACCCCCAGTAGTTATCAAGTCCCCTATCTTTAATTGTTTCACATATCTCGTACACTCTGTTTTTGTTAAGGGTGAATGTATCGTCCATGAATGCCACCATTTCAATATTATGATCGTTGACAAGATGTTCCATTTCATCAACAACATTTTCAGCGGATCTTAATCTGAGTTTTTGACCATGCATTGCAGATGATGCACAAAAAGAACATTTATACGGACATCCTCTCCCAGATACTATTGTACCTGTTGTAAGTTTCATATTAAGAATTTTATATTCATCCATAGGAAGTAAATGCCTTGCAGGAAACGGAATNNATTTCTACCATGGTCTGTTCCCCTTCACCACAAACAACTATATCAACAAAGTCATTTTTCAAGACCTCTTGATAAGTGAAAGTAGGATGATAGCCGCCAAGTACAGTAATAGCATTTGGACAAGCTTTTTTCGAAATTTGAGCTGTTTTAAGAGCGCTTTCAATAGTAGGGGTTACAGATGTCACTGCAACGATATCTGGGGAATAAGATTGAATCTCTTTTTTCACTGTTTCATGGCCAATGTCGAGTGCAGGGGAATCTAATATCTTTACTGTAACACCATTTCTTTCAAGCATGGCAGCAATATAGGCTATACCTAACGGGGGGGCCACAAGGCCAATGAATTTATATTTAGACGAACTGTACGGTGGGTTTATCATTAAAACTTTCATTTTAAAACCTCTGGAAGTGGTATTGTTTCTTTTTTATCAACTAAGACTTCAATGATGTATGGTTTGTTTAAACTTAAAGCTTTCTTCATGGCAAATGAAACTTGTCCTGGTGAATCACGTTCCACTGCCGGAATGTGGTATGCTTCAGCAAGTTTAATAAAGTCGGGATTTTCAAGTTCAACTTGGTAGCTTTTTCCATAGTACATCTCCTGCCATTGTTCTATTATTCTTAGTGATCTGTTGTTTATAATACAAGTTATAATAGGCAGATTAAGTTCGCNNAAATGCCTTGCAGGAAACGGAATGCTGTCTAGATCTTCTATTATTTCCCTAGGTGGTGTTTTAAAGTTTCTTGTAGCTATTCCATTAACTTTCCTTAAATCCTTACCATTTTCTATTGCATCCACTATTTCTACCATGGTCTGTTCCCCNNGGAATAAGATTGAATCTCTTTTTGCACTGTTTCATGGCCAATATCGAGTGCAGGTGAATCTAATATCTTTACTGTAACACCATTTCTTTCAAGCATGGCAGCAATATAAGCTATACCTAACGGGGGGGCAACAAGGCCAATAAATTTGTATTTAGACGAACTGTACGGTGGGTTTATCATTAGAACTTTCATTTTAAAACCTCTGGAAGTGGTATTTCTTCTTTTTTATCAACTACAATCTCAATGAGGTATGGTTTTTTTGAACTTAAAGCTATCTGTACAGAACTTGAAACTTCTCCTGGTGAATCTACTTGCATAGCAGGTATATGATATGCATCTGCAAGTTTTATAAAGTCTGGATTTTCAAGTTCAATTTGGTAACATTTCCCATAATATATTTCCTGCCACTGTTTTATTATTCTGAGGGAACTGTTATTAATAATACAGATTAATATTGGCAGATCAAGTTCATTAATTGTTGCAAGTTCTTGTGATGTCATCTGAAAGTCTCCATCACCAACCACTACAACAACGCTCTTATCATGATTTGCAAGGGCTGCACCTATCGCTCCGGGAATACCATATCCCATTGGACCGAAACCTCCCGAAAAAAGGAGTGAAGATGGAGTTTTAGCGCATATCAAAAGAGTGACCCATGTAGTATGTGTTCCGGCATCATTTACAATCACAGAATCTCTTGAAGCATCCAATATTTCTTTGATGGCCCTTTGGGGTTTGATAGGGATTTCAGAGTAATCAGTATCAACGTGAAAATGACTGGAATGTTCTTGAACACTCGATAGCCATTTTTCATTAGGATTAATCTTAATATCCATTATCATCTCCAGAAATTCTTTTATATCTCCTTGGATTTTAATATCACCATCTAAAACTCCTTCATCAAGGTTAACATGAACTATTTTACAGTTTCCAATCCCGATTACAGTTCTCTCAGAAAATCTACATCCCAAACCTAAAAGTAGATCACAGTGTTTTCCTGCATAATTTGCAGCATCCGTACCACGCAATCCAATCATTCCAATAGCTAAAGGATTTTCTTCAGATATAACGCCNNCAGCTCCGGCACCAGCAAGAATAAGAGGATTTTTAGAATCTTCCAGCAGTTTTTTGACATTATTTATACTATCATTATCGATTTTCTGACGACAATTTCTTTCTGTCATAGAATCAAATATAGATTCGTCAACGTAGCTCTCAAGCACATTTTTTGGAAAATTAAGATGTATAGGGCCTTTTTTGTGATATTTAATGGTTTCAAAAGCTTCTTTCAGTGCTAAAATACCATCTTCTGGAGTTTTAATATCAAAGGTTTCGAGGGTGATGGGTCTAAATACTGCACAAATATCAATGTCTTGAAACTCATTTCTACCTTTTATATCAGTTGGAACATCACCTGTTATAACAATAATTGGAACCGAATCTTTATAGGCTGTTGCAACGCCCATGACAAGATTCATAGCTCCAGGACCACCGGTTGCTACACAAACACCAACACCGGCTGATGCCCTTGAATATCCATCTGCTGCATGAGCAGCACCTTGTTCATGCCTCATTAATACATGGTTTATTTTGGATTTGCGCATTGCATCGTAGAATGGTAGTATCTGTTCTCCGGGATGTCCGAAAATGAATTTCACATTGTTTAGTTCTAAAATTTTAACAAGTGCATCTGCACATCGTAGCGTATGTGATTCCATTAAATTTTCTATATTGTTTTAACATTTTATAAATTTTGGGGCTGGNNATATATTGGGGCTGTAAATTAATTAATAAAATATTAATGTTTTAAATTAGATAATAAATATAGAAAATCTAATTGTCAGTTATAATGGAACATAAAATGTTTAAGGTACCTTAAAATCCATCATAAATTCTTTTGAATAGTACATAGAATACATTAATGGGTATTAAAAGATTTGAGAGGGGATATATAATGTCACGGGATTTAGATTCTTTACTCAAAGAAAAAAGGATTTTTGAGCCTTCAAAAATTTTAGTTGATGAAACAAATATCAAAAAATGGATGGAAAAGCATGATATTTCAAATTACAATGAATTATTAGAAAGGGCAGCAGAAAATCCGGAATGGTTCTGGGATGATCTTGCAGGGGAACTTGAATGGTTTAA
>PMMY01000168.1:12303-12491 GCA_003162655.1 Methanobacterium sp.
CTTCCAATAGCAATGTTAGCATGTGCAAAGATAGGTGCAATCCATTCTGTTGTTTTTTCAGGATTTTGGGCAAAAGCTTTTCAAGATAGAATAAACGATTCAGGATCAAAGGTTGCAATCACAGCTGATGGTTTTACTAGAAGGGGCAAAGAATTAAAACTTAAGGAAAATGTAGATAAAATAATGGA
>PMMY01000248.1 GCA_003162655.1 Methanobacterium sp.
TGGGCCATGACATGGCACCAGTGACATGTAGAATATCCAATTGATAAAAAAACAGGTTTATCTTCTTTTCTAGCTTTTTCAAAGGCTTCTTCACCCCAAGGATACCAATCAACAGGATTGGTTGCGTGTTGAATTAAGTAGGGGCTTTTTTCATCTTTCAAATGGTTGAATTTATTTTTAGAAGTACTTCTTTCTGGATTTTTCATGGTTCTCATCTTTAAATTCCATTAAAGAAATTAATTCTAATATCGAAAATAATTTATGTTTTAGATTAACTAGAACATGGCTTTATCGGTTTAAGATCCACCTATTATTAATAAAAATAAAATTATTCCATCTATTTAACTGTTTTATTTAATATTTATCAGCATCTATAACAAATGAACAGCATTCATTTCCCATGGCGTAACATTCTGTTTCAACTGTTGTTATAGCTGTTTGAAAGTGTTTGGAAAATATTGAATCTAGAACGCCAGAGTCAAAGGAACAAGCTGGTTCACCAATTTCAGGGAGATCTTTGCATTCAAAACAATCGTAGACACAAATCGTTAATGGATCTAGATTTTTTACTTCAACCTGTCCCAATTGCTTACTTTCCCAAAAGTTTGTAATGTTTTTTAGAAGCTGATTTAGATCATCATCTTTTAATTCTTCATAAAATACATCACCCACTCGTTTCCCTGCGTTACGGAGTATTGGATCTATATTAATTCCTTCGTTCCAGAATTCTGCTCTAAGAGAACGTAAAATAAGTCTGTAAAATTCAAATGGATCCTTTAGATGAGGAAGTTTCGAGAAGTAATCATCTATATCAAATTTGGATTCCTTATCCCTCGATAATTCCCCTAAAAATTCAGCGTTTATACAGAAAATTTTCCTACGNNAAGGTGTTGGGAAACTGTAGGTTTGGCCTTTCCTGTTAACTCAACGATCTCATTAAAACTCATGTTCTTGTTACAGAGTGAATCAAGAATATTAACCTTAACCTGTCCCTTAACCACATCTACCTTAATATCTGAGGAAAATATTTTGTACTGCAATGCTTTTTTTGAATTCAGTTTTTTTATTGCCTTCATGGTTACCATAATTATTCTTTAGATTATGGTATAAAAAAGTTCTGCTTATACCAAATCACATTATTTTGTAGTCGTATTTAAATAATTTTGAATTTATTTTATCTATCACACAAGAGTAAGTTACCTACTCCCACATTCTCTCCTTCAACTTCTCTAATGATTATAACCATGGCTGATACTGGAATTCCCATTACTTCACTTGCTGTTTCAGCAAATACTTTTACTAGTTTAGATTTTTGTTNNATATTTTAATTTAAGTATATTACATTTTCATCAATTATCAAACGAAAGCTTTATAGTAACCAATGGTTAATATAATCTCGACTCAAAAAATGAGGCTAAAATATGACAAAAAGAATGGACAGTAAAGGATTAATAGATAAGATGCTAGAGGATACAGCGAATACCATTGATAGCATCAAAAACGACATAGAAAAATCAATAGTTGACTACACATTTGTTCCTGGTAAAGATATCATAGAAACAGACGATACAATAATTGTTCGTGTGGATCTTGCAGGAATAAAAAAGGAAAATATAGAACTCAACCTCACAGAAACAAAACTTAAACTCAAAGCCTTGTTCGAAGACGAGCATATTGGAGAGGTTATGGGCAATAACAGACGTCCTACGCTGATCAGGAGAACAGTTCGTTTCCCAAAAAAAGTCTTAGCAGAAGAGGCAGAAGCTAAATTTGAAAATGGACTTTTAACTGTAGAAGTTCCAAAATTGGAGAAAAAAGAAAGTTTTAATGTGAATATTAAATAGATTCACACTTATTTTTTTTATTTTTTAACTAATTTCAGATTAGTATCTAGAAGTTCTATTTACGTTTTATCAGCTTATTTGATTAATTGTTGCTTTTCGCGGTTTCTATCTGTTCCTGTTGTTTTTTTAGTCCTAAGGTAAGTAGTGTCATTACAATTGCAACGCAACCAATTAGGAAATATGCCGACTGGTAACCCAGTGCAGTACCTCCTTGTGATGCTATCACAGCTCCTATGAGTGCGCCTCCTATCAGCTGACCAACACTTGAGTTTATGTTTATGAGTGCCTGTCCAGCGGCTCTCTTACTAGCAGGACTTTCTGAAAGCATAATATATCTGAGGGGGGATCCTAGAACACTTCCTAACCCTAATCCAATAACTATTCCAGATAATATGAACANNTACCTGCGAACATGATCCTTTTTGTACCGTATCTATCCAGCAGTCTTCCTATTAGAGGTGCGCTTATTCCAAGTGCTAAAACAAGTGGTATCACCATTAAACTTGCTTGTGATGTTGTTAGTGCAAGGATAGTAATGGCAAAGGCGCGTAAGAACACTATAGCTGTCTGATTAAGTCCTGTTCCAACAGAAATACTAGCTGCNNGGTTACTGCAGCAACTAAAAATGGCCAAGTATGGGTTGATGTTAAACTTCCTACGAAATTGGTTGTGTTTATCTGATTTACACCGTATGCAAGGGAACTTACTAGCAAAGCTAAAACAGCAGTACCATACCAGTCAAATCTTGTATAACTCTCTTTTTTACTTTGTGGCAATATTTTCAATCCTAATACAATAACCAATGCTGCAATTGGGATGTTTATGATAAAAAGCCACTGCCAACCGTAACTTAGAAGTAAACCTCCTAAAATCGGCCCTAAAAGACCTGAAAATCCCCACACAGATCCTATAAGTCCAAGTGCACCACCCCTTTTTTCTGGTGGGAATGTATCTCCAATGAATGCGCTGGCTACTGGAAAAATACCTCCAGCACCAAAACCTTGTATAGCCCTTCCAATTAATAGGGTTTCAAATGAAAATGAACTTACTGTAATGGCCGATCCAACAGCAAAAAGTAAAACATCCAAGATATAAAGCGTTTTCCTACCGTACATATCTGACAGTTTGGCCATTAAGGGGGTCCCTATCATGAAAAATAGAATGTAAATGGTGAACATCCATGAAACTAATCTTTCATTGATCCCAAATGCCGTTTTAATTGCAGGTAATGCGGGTCCAACAATCCCAATGTCCAGAGCACCCATGAAAACACCCACGAACAGCAAGGCCAAAATCTTATTTCTGTCAGAATTATCCATAGTATGTATAGGATTTTTTCATTAATAAGCATGAAGTAAATTGTCAGAAATGGATAGAAACCTTTGAAAGATAATAAAATAAAATCTAAAATGTAATCTCAATCATTTCTTTCTTAATATATAAAATTACAAATGAACAATTTTACATTCCAAAAATCCTTTATTTCATATATTATTACTCATAATCCTTTTTCAATACTAATAGTATTATTACAAAGGAAATGGAAAGTATTATAT
>PMMY01000115.1 GCA_003162655.1 Methanobacterium sp.
GACATTTATGAAGCAATATTCAACACAGTTCCATGTGCCAAATTTGGATTAGCATTTGCAGAAGCTTCAGGGGACTGTCTTGTTAGGACAGCAGGAAACAGTGATGATTTGGTGGAGCTTGCAGGCCAGAAAATGCTTGAAATAGGTTGTGGACATTCTTTTTTAATTTTTCTAAAAAATGCATTCCCCATTAATGTAACTCAGCGTATAAAAAGTGTGCCAGAAGTTGTGAATCTTTTTTGCGCAACCGCAAATCCGGTTGAAGTTCTTATTGTAGAAACAGACCAAGGAAGGGGGATAATCGGAATTATTGATGGATCTAAGCCAGTTGATATAGAAACTGAAGAGGATGTTGCATTCAGGAAAAAGTTCTTGAGAGAAATTGGATACAAGTTCTGATAAATAAAATCACTAGTTAGTGTTTATTTTCTTTTATAAATGTTTAAATCAACTTAAACCTTGAAAGGAAAAAAAGTTTATACCTCAAGATACATAATATAATATCGATATATTGTGTTAAAAAACTTTTAATAACTTTGAAAGGTGGTTAAATAATGGATGAATCCAATGTACTGTTTATAAAAAACAGAGGAAATTCAAAAAAAACTGAAGAAAAACTTGAAGTAGATGATAAACATGTTACTATACAGTCGAGGACTGGTGGTAGTGTTGTAGTAAGCTTTAAAGGGTCTGAATCAGAATTAATGGATATTTCTAATTTTTTTAAAAATATAAACGAAGTGGAACCATTAACAGTAAATATAGCCGGTACTGGGGAAGTCGACCACTACTTCAGGGGTATTTCTGATATGACCCTTAATGAAGATGATGGACTTTTCAACCTCAATGTAACATTACAGTTCCTATCCACAACTATCTAATGAAACCAGCATGCTTCTCAAATATAGATGGTATCTCACTGGGGTGTTCAAAAACGAAGGTGTTAGACATTTTAGAAACATTCTCTACGTGTTTTCCATCTTCGTGTGTAACTTTAATTTTCAGATCTTTTCCATTAGGTAACTGAGTAATTATAGTGCCTTCTCTAAAGTCTGTTGGCATAATATAAATTGGAGTATACGTCTTCTGACCCATTATAGCAGCATTTGTAAGCAAAGTATCGGCTATTCTTAGAGATATCTTTGCAACTGTATTGGATGTTGCAGGTGCAAGCAACAAGAAATCAAATTTCCCAAGTTGAATTTGCCCAGCTAAAAACGGTGCATTAGCATTTATTTCTGTCCATGTTTTATCAAAAATAGTTTCAAGTGTGTTTGATAGATTATAATACTTTAAAACTTGATCACCTGCTTTGGAGATGAAAACTCTAATATCAAATGTTTTTCTATACTTTTTTTTCATTTCCTCCATAATCTCAACTGTTTCCAAAATCTTTTCACCACTACCGGTGATACCCCATGCCACTTTGTGTCTTTTTCCCTTCACTTTCATGACAAATAATATATTGTTTATCGATAAAATTTTTTTCCTTATCAATAAGTTTGATATTTTGAAAAAAAATTGGAATATAATAAATAGAAACTATGAATATAATAAAATATTTAAAAAATAAAAAAAATCTTTGAATATTTTACAAGAAATGGAATTAAATTAATATGTTATCTAAATAAGTTTTATTAATCAAAATATGATTCATGAGGTGTTAAAATAGAAGAAGATAATCTTGAGAACTCCTGCAAATGTGGATGCGAAAGCAAAGAAGATGATAAAAAAATCGAAACTTGCTACTTTTGCCTCAAAAAATTTGATATAAACAAGGACGATTCCAGTCATTACAAATATGATAAATATCCGATGTGTGCCTNNTACTGTTCAGAATTTTATGGGTTTTATTCTGATTAAACTTTGGTGTTGAATAAATTTTTTATTTTAATTAAGTTTGAATACCTTGTTTTAATTAAAATAATTTGAAAGTTTATAAAAAAATATTAAAAAGAGTAGATTATTGAATTATGGCTCTAGATTTTCTTTAACAAGTGAAATCCCCCATTCAGCCATTTTATTTGCATCTTCCTCGTTTTCAGCCTCTGCAAAACATCTGAATATTGGTTCAGTCCCTGAAGGTCTTATAATAACCCATCCTTCGTCTGTTAATATTTTTACACCATCCTTGGTATCAACCTCGTATTCACAAGTAGCATCAACAATCTTCTCCATAACATCTGTCTTAAGATCATCAGGGCATTCAACTTTGAGCTTGGCAGAATAGTATTTTGGAAGTTCTTCTATTAATTCTGAAAGGGATTTGTTCTCTTTAGCAATTATCTCAACTATTTTGGCAGTTGAAAGTGCAGCATCCCTTCCATAAACAAAATCAGGGAATATTAAGCCACCATTCTCTTCACCACCGAACAGCCCTTTCCTGTCTTTGAGTTCCCTTGCAACTAGAAGATCACCAACCCTTGTAGCAATAACCTCACCTTTGTACTCTTTCGCGATGTCATATATTGCAGCGGATGTTGCAACTGTTGTAACAATTGTTCCACCACCATTTTCAATTAGCATATCCTTTTCAACCAATGCAAAGGTTTTATCACCAAAAACAAAATTTCCATTCTCATCTATACATATTGTACGGTCCGCGTCACCATCGTGAGCTATTCCCAAATCTGCGTTGGTGGATTTTACTACTTCTTTGAGTTCTTGTAAGTTTTCTGAAGTAGGTTCAGGATTTCTTCCGGGGAAAAATCCGTCAGGCTGGCAGTTCATGGTTGTAACTTCACATCCAAGCTTTCTAAGTAGATATGGAGTTGTGAAACAAGCAGCCCCACTTCCACAGTCAACAATGACCTTCAATTTTGCCTTTTTTATAACATCACTATCAACACGGTTGAAAACATTTTCAATATACTTGTCAATAATTCCATGGTTTTCGAAAACCTCCCCAATTTCATTCCAAGATACTCTGTCAGGATTTTCATTGAAGTACATGTCTTCGATCTTCTCCTCCATTTCATCATGAATCCCAATACCATCTTTATCAACGAACTTTAAACCATTGTATTTTGGAGGGTTGTGAGATGCTGTTATCATTACACCTCCATCATAATAATTTCTAACT
The DNA here is from genome assembly GCA_003162655.1 of Methanobacterium sp. GTDB lineage: Archaea > Methanobacteriota > Methanobacteria > Methanobacteriales > Methanobacteriaceae > Methanobacterium_B. The sequence continues at coordinate 3,083 of PMMY01000115.1, forward strand.
GCAAATTGAACAGCAGGTGTTGGTAAAATTCCAAGATCAATTACCTTGCAGCCAGAAGATAACAGCCCAGCTATAACAGAATGTTTTATCATTTCTGTAGAGGTCCTTGGATCTCCCCCTACAGCAACAGTTCCCTTTATAATGGTACCATAAGCTGCTGCTAGTTTTGATGCAAATTCTGGTGTTAATTCCTGATTAACAATTCTTCTAACTCCAAATGTTCCAAATAATCGTTTCATTGTCATAAAAATAACTCCAATTTTATAATTTATATTTTAATATGTTAAGATATGAAACATAATATATTAAATTTATAG
>PMMY01000242.1:0-6471 GCA_003162655.1 Methanobacterium sp.
AGTGTTTTACTATTATTCTTGATTATAATCTAATGAAATTATAAAAAATTAAATAAACAGGAATACTTAGAACAATTTTTTAATTTAAATGTCTATAAATACCTTTTAATACTTCACTTGCAGGATCCATTCCCTGAGCGCCTATAAGTAGTATTGTATCAGTTTTTTTTGCGGATTTTATTATATATTCCAGTGCAGGATTTAAATTTTCTTTAAATATGCAATTCAAATCATGTTCCGTTAGAGTTTTAAGTACAATTTCCCTTTCTCCTGGTTGGACTGTGTTTGCATCATCAACTACTTCATTACTGCTTGTTACAACAATATGATGATCAATGTTTTCGAGGCCTTTAACTAGTGCTTCTGCATTTAATCTATTAATTGATTCACCTCTGGAACCTCTAATTGCAAATACAACATAAAGTACTCCTTCACACATTTTTGCAGTACTTTTGATAGTAGCAATTATACCGTCTGGATTGTGGGCAAAATCATCAACTATAAGTGGATCATTCCCAAGTATAGTAAACCTTCTCTTAAGAGGTTTATAAAATGATACTGCTCTTTTAATGATTTTTAAATCAATATTTAAAGTTAAACAAGCTCCTATTGCGGCCATAGTATTTTGCAAGAAGTGTTTAGTTTTGAATGGTAGTTCTTCAGTTTTCATAAACAAATTTTCACCAAGGTAAATACCATCCGATTTAAGGATTATATTCGGATATTCAGATACTTGTCCGTTACTTCCGTAGAATGAAAGTTTAATACCGTCTTTTTCTTTTACAAGCTCTCCCATTTTCCTTAATAGTGGATCATCAGAATTTAAAACAGCATAATTATTTTTTAAACTGTCCTTATCACTATTATTCTCGTCTGATCGGGATGATATGGCTTTTAAAGATCCATATATTTCATTAAATGTTTCATCAATGGAATTAACCAGACCTATATGATCTAAACCTACATTTGTAATTACAAGCACTCTAGGATCAACTGCAGATGTCATGAGACGTGCATGGTCTTTCATGAGTTTATCCAACCATCCCTGAACTTCTGAAACTTCAATAACCATGGCCTGAATGGGCTTTTTCTTAAGATTTTCGAATTCAGCCAGTTGTTTAGCAACAACAGGATCAATCAAGGTGTTAAATTCCGATTTTGCATCTGTATTGGTATAAGTACTGTACCCTGCCCTTTTTAATATGCTGTAAATCATATGTGCTGTTGTGGATTTGCCATTTGTTCCTGTTACCACTACTCGAAGGGAGTCTTTAGCGAAACTTTTAACAGCCCATTTTATTGCAAATGCATTGGCAAATTCAATTTTAGGCGTAATTATAATGGGAATATCAAGTTTTTCAGCAGTTTTAATGGTCTTTCCAATTGGATTCTGGGTTATAATACACGAAACTCCTTTTTTTGCGGCTATTTTAACTCCTATCTCATTAACCCAGTGCCTTATAACAACGTCACCCGGTTTGGCTTGATTGAGGAAAGTGAAAATACCTTTAACAGGTTTTATATTTCCAAGCAGATTTCCTTTCACTTCTTTGGCCAGGTAAGATGTAGTGATCTCCATCATTTTAACTAATTCCTAATTGTTACAATTAAATTGCATTGTATCCGTATAAAGCAACTGCACAAACTATTATGGTAGCAGCCCAGTATAATAACACAATTTTCATCTCTGATAAACCTTTGTAGTGTAGAGTATGGTGAAGTGGTTCAACAGGCAGTTTGATGATATGTGCCCTGTGGAGGAGGCTCACAATTACAGAAATTATCGGAACTGCAATTGCTATCACTGCAAAGTATACAACATCTCCAAGGAATGCCGCTGTAATGTATCCTGCTCCAAGGGCAAATGAACCAGTATCTCCCATGAAAATGCTTGCAGGGTACCTGTTGAATATAAGAAATCCAAAGCAGGCTCCAGCAAGTACAATAAACGGTATAGACCCTCCTGCGTTTCCTATTGATATTGCAAATATTGCCGATGCAATAGATGCAATTGCAATTATCCCCGCTGCAAGACCATCCATTCCATCGATAAGATTAACTGAATTTATAGATCCTACAATAACACATATTACAATGGGTATTACAAACAGTCCAATGTTAAATCCAAGCACCGAAGCACTAACAGCACCTGATGCAATAAGAAACAAAGAAACCAGTATTTGGGCTAAAATTTTCTCATTTTCTTTTATTTCACTTTTTATAGGTGCTTCACCTGTTATTTCGACTAAATTATTTTTTAAGAGATATTCCAAATCTTTTTTGGCTTTAGGTGTAGTTACCCTGGCATTTTCGCCATTTTTAAGAGTTAACCTACCAATTTCAATGGGGTTTGGGCTTATATTCCTGATAACTTTTTGAATTTCTTTGGTTTTGAGTCCTATAAGATCGTCCATTAATCCAATGATTCCAGCGGTCATCATGATCAAGATGGTTAAAACAAGGTTTTTATCAGTGTAGTAAACGCATGCTAACAGAAGAACTCCTAGGAGTATAGCAACTCCTCCCATTGTAGGGGTGCCTGCTTTATGACTGTGTTCTGTAACTATGGGATTGTCCTTAACGTCAGCATATTTCAACATCTTCTTTACAAACAGTGTGAAAAGTGTTGTTGATATGAATGCTACTAAAAATATGATAAATTGTACCGGAATATTGCTCAAAATACCACCTTATAATTTCATTAGGAATGAATTTGCATAATAGATGCAATTAACTAATTTATGACTAATCTTCTTTACTATACTTTTAATAAATCAGTTCACTTAATTATATTGTTGATAAATTTACAGAAATTGAAGAAATTATTTTAAAATTTCTAGATCTTCGACTGTTTTAACTGCATTTGGTATTGTTTTACCACGAATAGTTACACGTTCATGATTATCAGGTCCGTGGATGATCCAAGAATTTTCATGATTAAAATCTCTGAATTTGTAGTTATTTTTGTTCGAAAAATGAGTTCCAACGGGTATTTCAATTGCAGAATAATTTTTGATCTTATTTTTAAGTTTTATATGATCCCACATTCCTGAGGCCATATCAATTAGTTCATGCATAATATTCACGTTTGTTGCAGCGCATGTGATGTACCTCGTACCACTGGGCCGGGCATTGATTTCTATTACATTATTTTCTTGTGTTTCACAGTCAAATATGATATCTATATCAGCTGTGCCCTCTAACCCCAAAGTATCTGCTATTTTAACGGCAATTTCCTGAATTTTCAGATTATTTTTATGATTATTAATACCTTCGATATCTAAGGGGGCTTTTTTAATCTTTTTTAGTGGATGAATGCCTTCAATTGTAGTCTTTCCTTTATAAACCGGCACAAGTGGTACAGTTTTTCCTTTCCATCTCAATACTTCGATGGAAACTTCAAACCCTTCAATGAATTTTTCAGCAATTCCATTTTCAAATTCATGGAGATATTCTTTGATATCTCCTATGGATGGTATTATTTTTATTCCAGATCCTCCCTGTCCTGTGACATGTTTTAAGACTATAGCTTGATGATCCATATTTAAAATATGATTAATACCATTTTTTGTTATTTTAACGAATTCTGGAGTTTTAATTTCATTTTCAACAAAAAATTCTTTGGTTTTATATTTGTCCACACATATATTAGTAGCTGAAACTGGAGATGATACTACAGGAATTCCATAATCCCCTTCTAATTTCTCTTTCATAATTGCTACTTCAACAAGAGGTCCATCAATCCCTATTAATGGAACAACACCATCCACATTTTCTTGAATAGCGATTTTCATAGGTTCATCCATTCCCCTTGAAACTATGTAATGTGAATCTGCGAGTTTCAAGTTGGAAGATTGGGGATTTGACTCGGTAATAATGCTTTTTATTGAATTTTTCCTGGTGTAGAGTGCTACATCATCGAATAGACGGGCCCCTATAAAAAGTATTTTCATTTTATCACAAATTAGTTTAGAATACTCTTGATTATGTAAAATTTACTGATCTAACTATTAAATTAGGAATTTAATTCTTTTTTTTATTATTCAACCTTTATTTATATATGGTTGTGGTTTATTATCTTCTAATTGTGGACATTAATAAAAATTAAAATTATTTTATACAGAATATTATCAACCTTCAATATATTATAATGTGAAATTTTTTCTTATAATTTCAGTAAGTTCTTCTACACTATTTTTAACTTCTTCTGAGATAATATGGGACATTTCCATATTTTTTGGTTGTATACCAATGAGTAACATGCTGGCATCTGTAAAGGATTTCAGATATTTGATCATAAAGGATAGGGGCATTGCATGTGTTGATATGCTGTAATCTGCAATTTCATCACTTTGAACAAGTCTTATATGCCCAGGGTTCATTTTCATCTCAACCGCATCGATGAAGATTATATGGGATGGGATCTCTTTTCTTATGAGTCCTGTATAGTTTTCAGGCACGGTTTCAGCGTTAATAACCATAAGTTCTTGTTGTTCTATAAATAATTCTGCCAAATTTTCGGCTATGAGCGGCCCTAATGCATCATCTCCACGCATATCATTGCCAATACATAAAAATATTATTTTCCTATGATCTTGAGTGAATCTTTTTAATTCTTGCTCTAACACTTCCTAATCCTCCACCCATCTCATAAATTCGTTTTAATTGTAATTTATTACCTGGATATACTTTTGTTCTTTCAACAGGTATGATTAACGGGGGGTTTAACATTGGTGTTGGCCCACAGATAATATTATTTGTTATTAAAGTGAAAGTAGTTATTTTAACACCTGAAACAATTCCTGAAGTTTTTATCTTAATATCAAGATACTCATTGAAGGTTTCAGGGGTATAGCTCAAAAAATTTATTCTACTGTAGAATAGTGGTTCTCCTAAAACCCGATTTTGGGGATGTCCATCCTCTTCGTAACAGATATATTCTGTTTCAACTTGGACAGGTTCTATACAGTTAATAATACCATAGGGAATAGTTATCCCACCATCCTTCAAATATTTCCTAACAGAGTTAAGAACTGGAATTTGCTCTTCATCTATTAGTGCAGTGTCCAGCATTTCACAGATAATAACATTGGCTTTATTTGAAAAAGAGAGTTTTGTTGCATCAGCACAAATAACTTCAATATTATCAAGATCTTTAAGATTTGCTCGTGCTCTTTCTGCAATAGATTTGTTAATTTCAACTGCATAAACAAATTCTGCGTGGGGAGCAGCCCATGAGGAAAGAATTCCTGAACCTGTCCCTAAGTCGTATACAATACCCTTAGCTTTTTTTGAAATGGCTTCATAAAATCCAGCCAATCTGGCAGAGTCAGATGTAAGGTTATGGTGATAGGACGTTTATTACACCTTCAATAGATTTAATTTCATTGTTGATTATTAAGAATGATATTAATATTAATCAAGAGAAATCTTAAATCCTATTACCATTATAAGATTAATTTGATGAAGAATTTATTCTATTTTTTCACCGCTTGCTGTGCTTGTGAGTTTAACGTGTTCAACACCTTTCAATCTCATAATCTTTTCTGTTAAGTCGCGTATGTATTTAACGTCTCCTTTAACAACAACAACTTCTAAACAGTATTTTTCTGTCATGTGAACATGCATAACAGCGTTGATATAATCTCTGTAGTCGTGCTGAATGTCAGTGAGATCTTCCATTACACCTGTGTAATGATGGTCATATATAACAGCAAGTATTCCTATTCTCTCGCCTTCCATCTCATTCATCCACTGATATCGAACTATATAATCTTTTAAAGCGTCTCTTATCCCTTTTGACCTTGATTGATATCCTCTATCCTTCAGAACTTCGTCAAATTCATTTAGTAATTTTTTAGGTAATGACATGCTTATTCTCATCACAATATTTCCCTCCCAATTTATAATACCATAATACTAAATTTGGCAATATTTAAATATTGTCCTCAATAGCGAGTTTATTTATTTGCCACATCCCCTAAATATTTCAAATTTTTATAGAAATAATTCACATTCAATATATATAAAATTAATACTTAATACTTTTTACTCTTATCCTCATTATTAAAATATTGATTAAATAACAAGATTTCAAGAAGGTTTTTTGATCATTGTTCAACTATACGAAGTTGAAAAAAAAAATTATATTCTGATTCCATAGGGTTAAAATTGAACTTTTGATCTAACAAACTTAGCAATAATTATTAATCATATCCAACAATATCTTAATATTAAGATTTCAATATAATTGGGTAAGAATNNGAATATCCGGAGGGGTATAATGGAAGTTAAAGAAGCCATGAATCAGGGTGTAATAACGATAAACCCGGAAATAAGACCATTAGAAGCATTTGAAAAGATGTATAAGGAAGGGGTGCGAAGATTATTTGTTTTGGATAGTGAAGATAATCCTAAGGGTGTAGTATCTTATTCAGATCTCATAGGTGTTCTTGGAAGTTTGCGGCCCAC
>PMMY01000242.1:6498-9863 GCA_003162655.1 Methanobacterium sp.
TTAATCTTTATTCAATTATGAATTTTTAAATTTTGTATTTAATGTGTAACAGATACTCAAAAATTTTATTTTCAAAAAGGCAGTTCAAAAAAGATTTAAGATTAATTCGAAATCTTTTTATTATAAATAAGTATTTTCGTATTATCATTTGAGATTGAACTATTTATATCTATAATATTTTTTTTCATGAAATTATAAATTAAACAAAATTAAAAAATTTGCTTTATAATTGCTGATGAGAACTAAAATATTCTTGATTAAATATTAAAGATATAAAATACATACAATAGCAAAAATAAGGATTTAATGGTCTATAATATATTTAAAGAATGCGGCTGCCGGGATTTGAACCCGGGTCGTAGGCTTGGAAGGCCCAAGTCCTAACCAGACTAGACTACAACCGCAATGCGGCGTCCGGGATTTGAACCCGGGTCACTGACGTGGCAGGCCAGAGTCTTAACCAGGCTGGACTAACGCCGCATAGAATGTTTTTGACAACATACCATGGTTTTGGGTTTATGATATATAAGTTTTTAGGTTACTGTTACTTTTGAGGATTACGGGAGTTCTGGTATCTTCAAGACAAATAAACTATTAATGCGCTATAAAATCCTTTAAACAGGATTTAATCTGTGATACTATTACTATACATATATATATTAGCTAGTTCAAAAGAGGAAAAGATTTTTTAATTTTATAAAAATCTTTATAAGAATCTCAATTAAGTGTTTAAAAAATATATTTTCAGAATTTAAACTGGTGTATAACTATGTATATAGTGATAATGGGTGGTGGACGGGTAGGGTTAAGACTGGCTACTTCTTTGGTAGCAGTTGGTCATGATGTTACTCTAATTGAAAATGATTCAGATTTATGCGTCAACGCTGCTAGCGAACTTGATGCCATGGTTATTTGTGGAAACGGAACAGATATTAAAACTCTTTTAGAGGCAAATATTGCAGATGCAGATGTTTTCGTTGCAGCAACAGGAAATGACGAGGCAAATTTGCTTTCTTGCATTCTTGTTAAGGATTACAAGATCAAAAAGGTAATTGCAAGAGTCAGCAATCCAGATCATGATGATGCTTTTCGTAAAGTTGGAATAGACGTTGTTGTGAGTCCTGAAATCACTGCTGCAGGCTATTTAGAAAAGCTGATAACTCGGCCTAAGATAGCGGATCTTATAGTAATTGGAAAGGGCAATGCTGAACTCCTTGAGCTCACAGTTGATAACAATAAGATGTTCGGAAAAAAAATAGGTGAAATAAGTCCTACCAATGATTATATTATAGCTGCAATTCATAAAAATGGTGATATAACAATACCAAAAGATGGTATGATGCTTAAAAATGGAGATAGAATATCTATTCTTGTTAAAACTCATGCTATAAAAACTGTAACCAAAAAATTCACAAAATAATTTTTTTTTTAATTATTATTTTTCACCTATTTTCTCATCAATAATTTTCATATCAATATTTTCACTAACTATCTCAGCTAGCCTGTCTAATGAAAACATTTTCATTTCTTCAAAATTATCGTTTACAAACCCAAGTTTTACAAAACCCTTTCTACTCCTTAAATAATCAGTGAAGAACCTTCTAAAATGAAAGTTGTGGAATATTCCATGAAAATATGTTCCTGCCGTCAGACCATTTACTGCACCATCAAAACCTGACTCTTTGTTGTTCCCACATCCTTCACTTATCTTCAAAAGAGGTTCAGAAGTTCCTAATAAAGTTATTCCTTCGTGAAGTTCATAACCAGTTACATTAGTTCGCTTTAAACCTTCAAAGATTCCATTGCCAATTACTGTCCCATGACTTTGTGTAACTATTTTATCAACTTCACCAAATCTGGTTTGAACATCGAGAAGTCCTAAACCATCAATACTTCCATACTTTGATTCTTGAAAGTTTTCGTCTAATATTTTATTTCCCAGAAGCTGGTAACCACCACATATCCCAAAAATCGGAATTTGAGTCGATAAACACTTGATGTCGTCTGCTAATCCTGATTTTTTTAATGCTACTAAGTCGCTTATGCTGTTCCTTGTGCCAGGGATTATAATGGCGTCAACGTCACCAATTTCATCATCCAATTCAATTAGTTTTATTGAAATGTCTGGTTCATACTCTAGAGGATCTATGTCGGTGAAGTTGGATATCCTTGGAAGCCTCATCACTCCAATCTGGATTCTACCATCTTTACTGTACTTGTGTTCAGTTAATGAAGCTGAATCTTCTTCGGGAAGTTTAAGGCCATCATCGTAGGGTAATACGCCTAAAATAGGTACACCAACGATGCCTTCAATTTGTTGTATTCCTGGAATGAGTATGTCCAAGTTTCCTCTGAACTTGTTAATTATAATTCCCTTAATCCTCTTTCTGTCTGCTTCTGGCAGAAGAGAGAATGTTCCAGCAATTGATGCAAAGACTCCTCCACGATCAATATCAGCTACTAAGATTACATCCGCATCTGCCATTCTTGCGATCTGCATGTTAGCAAGGTCCTTATCTAGCATATTTATTTCTGCGGGTGAACCTGCCCCTTCAATAACTATAATATCATAATCATTTTTTAATGCTTCTAAGGAACTTTCAATGGCTTCAAGAGCTTCTTGTCTGAAGTTGTTTTGATAATGGTAGAAGTTCATATCTCCTGCGGGTTTGCCATGAACAATAACTTGTGATATGAAGTCTTCTTTTGGTTTAAGGAGTATTGGATTCATATTGTAAGAAGGTTCTACACCTGCTGCCTCTGCCTGAAGTACTTGGGCCATTGCAATTTCTGCATTTTCATTTGTTGTGTAAGAGTTAAGGGACATGTTCTGGGATTTAAATGGGGCGACTCTGTAACCCCTTTTTGCGAATATTCTGCATAACGCTGCGACTACAACACTTTTACCCGCATTTGACGAGGTTCCTTGTACCATAATACATGTTTTTTTGTTTTCAGGTTGCAACTTATGCCTCCATTAATTTCAATTATCTATTTCAGTGAATATTTCCTTCTTGTTCATTTCATTTATGATATTGTTACATTAGAATATACCTAGATTTATTCAAATTTTTAATTTGATATGATATTACTTAATCANNNCAACCAATGCTTTTATATACCTGAAGTTACTAAAATAAAAAAAATGGTTTTAATAATAAACTGCAATATCAATCAAACTGAAAAAATAGTAAAAGTATATTAAGATCAATACTTGAAAATTCAAAGATAAATACTAATATACAAGATCATATAATATAACATCAACAGTGTAAAAAAATAAACCAGTTGATTTTTGTATATTGCAAAATTCAGGAGGCTGTCATAGATTATGACAAGTGCAAATTCAAATTCAAACAGTTCAT
>PMMY01000304.1 GCA_003162655.1 Methanobacterium sp.
AATCACTTTCTTTAACCATTGTATTAATACATACGTAAAGATGAACATCTGAATCCTGACAGATTTTTACAGCATCTTCAAGATCGTCAATTGAAAAATTGGCCACATTAGTCCTCATGTTGTATTTCTGTAAACCTATGTAAACTGAGTCTGCTCCGTTTTTGATTGCAGAGTACAGTGAAGCCATGTCCCTTGCAGGTGAAAGAAGTTCAACGATTTTAATCACCAATATTGTAATTAACATTAAAATAATATTTGATAAGGATATAATTTGAATTTAACAACGGTTTGCCTCGTATTCTTCGATATTATTGGGCATTGAAGTTGGATATTCTCCAGTGAGGCATCCTACACATAAGTTTCCGTTTTTAATCCCAATACATTCAATAAGAGATTCTAAACTTAGGTATCCTAATGAATCTACCCCCAGTGTTTTTCTTATTTCTTCAACTTCTTTATCTGAAGCTATAAGCTCTTTTTTTGTTGCCATTGCTATTCCATAGTAGCATGGAGAGATTATAGGCGGACAACCTACACGTAAATGTATTTCTCTAGCACCTGCTTCCCTTAATACTTTCACAAGGGATCTTGATGTTGTGCCCCTGACTATACTGTCGTCTACAAGTACTATTCTTTTACCTTCAAGTTCTGATTTTATTGGGTTCATTTTAAGCCTTACAGATGTTTCACGTTCTTTTTGAGTGGGCATGATGAATGTCCTACCCACATAACGGTTTTTAATGAGCCCCTCACCGTATCCTAGTCCAGATTCCCTGGAATAACCAATAGCAGCTGTAATTGCAGAATCGGGTACAGGCATAACAACATCAGCATCCGCTGGGAACTCTCGTGAAAGGGCCTTTCCAATGTTTAATCTAACATTGTAAACGGATTTTCCATCTAATATACTGTCAGGACGTGCAAAATAAACATATTCAAACATGCAATGGGCCCTTCTAGGTTTTTCTTCATCAGGAATTTTATAACTTATAATTTTTTCGTTAATATGCAGTATTTCACCGGGTTCAACATCACGAACGTAATTGGCACCTACAACATCAAAAGCTACAGTTTCTGAAGCTACCAATGTTAAATCATCCATTTTGCCCATCGAAAGTGGTTTTATACCGCTTGGATCTCTGACAACAAAAAGATCATCATTTACAAGTATTACAAGAGAATAAGAACCTGTAAGCATTTTTGTGACGTTTCGAATCACTTCAACCATTTCTTTTGTTTTTGAGTGCTCCCTTGTTAGGAGGTGACATATTACTTCAGAGTCTGTTGTTGATTTGAATTCGTATCCTAAAAGTTCTAGTTCACATCGGAGTTCCATTGAGTTAATTATATCTCCATTGTGAGCTATTGCAATTGTTCCAGAGTCAAATTCACTGAAAAATGGTTGAGAATTTTCTATTTTTGATTTACCCGTAGTTGAATATCTAACATGTCCTATACCCACATGGCCATCCATTCCTTCCATGTTTCCATTGTTGAAAACATCACAGACTAGACCCATACCACGGAAGGTAGATATTTCATCGCCGTTGTAAGCAGATATACCTGCAGATTCCTGTCCTCTATGCTGCAAAGCATACAAACCATAATATATCTGACGAGAAATGTTAATGGACTTATTACGAGAATATGCACCTACAATACCACATTTATCCCTCAATTGAAAATCTCCCTGATATTACAAGACAATAAATTCAAATAGATTATCTTAAATAGATCATTTATCTCTTTTAAGTTGAAAATTAGAGTTACAGACATTTCTTTAGTGATACTTATATTATTCCTTTAGTAGGTTTGGGTTAAATTTTTCATCTATAAATTCTTCCTTCAGATCTTCAATCTTAGAATCATAAAAAATTAGAACCGCCCTTATTATCTTTAACCATTCTTTAGCAACATCTTTTGAAGTTGCTGCAATATATCCTTGACCTACAATAATTTCATCAGGTTTAAATTCGTTAGATATAAAATAAATTTGTTCTTCTTCATTTAATTCTTCGTCAAATGATTCTTTCCATAGTTTTTTAAGTGAAAATCTTTCGAAAAGCTGTTTGGATTTGATGAATTGATATTTGTTTTTAATATCGGCGTGTTTCTGTTTGGCATTCCTGAATTCATCTTCCACTATCTTAAGCTTTTCAGCTAGCTTATCATTTGAACCTGATAATTTCTTATTTACAGAGTAGAGATTCTGGTTTTCAATCTCCAGATCCTTTTTCTCCTTGGCCAAAACCATTAAATTCTCCCTTGATTCTATTATTTGCTCACCAAGTTCCCTGAATTTGTGTATGTTGGCTATTGATGTGAGGCCAGTCCTGATAATAGCATTTTTGATCTCCTTCCTTACGATGGATGGATCCATGTATTCCACATCATGACCAAATGGGAATTTCATACGCTCAACATGTCCTACTTGATTTTTAAGACATTTTTTGAACTTTTCTGCAAGTTCCCTGCCTGGTGCATCAACATCAGTTGCAATTAATACTATATCTGCACCCTGAACAGCTTTTTTAGCAATCTCAGGGTTAGTTGTTGGAATTATNNCTAACATCTATGGGATTAATCGCATCCATTTACTTCAACCTGTAACCATTAAGCTTCTTATTCTGCCAGCTGTAAGTTCTGATCTTACTTGATCTTCCGAATCCGCATGCTGCACAGTACTTTTTACGTGCGTTGTATGAGTTTTTACCACAGCGCCTACAGCGTATATGGGTTTTTTTGTTACGTTTACCAAATGATGGTGTTCCTTTCATTTATTGTATCCTCCGTGATCTTAAAAATTATTTTAGTCGAGTTTTAGTTGGATTAGTTTTGATCTAAACTGGAGATATATAAACTATATTGTCCCCTCTTATGAGGACTATTCCTAACCTTTTTGACGGTTCTCCGCCTTCTAATTCTTCGGCTTCGTTCAATACTAAATTCATATGCATGTCAAAACTTTTTAAAAGTCCTCTGAACTCTCTTCCACCTTTGAGCTCTATCAATACTTGGGTGTTTAATGATTTACCAAGTACATCTAAAGGCCTTGAAGTATTCAAATTCTTTTGTGCAGTCACAATATCACCTTTCCTATAACTTCATTGTTGGTTCGATTTATATTTAAATGTATCCGTTACCAAATAATATAATATTAATATTGCAATTAATGTTTGAATTAAAGATTAGAAAAAGATTATATAGACTAAGGTGTGTTGTAAATTGAAGATAAGGAAAAGATATCATCTTAAAAAGAAAATGCTTAGAGAAGTTGAAAAGAAGCTCGGGGATTACTCAACCATCCTGAAACCCAAGAGCAAAGTGGAAATCATAGAAACA
>PMMY01000262.1 GCA_003162655.1 Methanobacterium sp.
GTTTTTGGTTGTACTGTGGGTTAGCGCCTATGGGAACCCTTTGACGCTGCCGGCCATTTTATATTAATATTGACAATTCCCTTTTAATTAAACTAATTAATATTCACATTAACTTTATTATTAGCTTTAATTCATGTGAAATAGGAATAAATTGTTAAAAATTTATTTTTTTTAAATTTTATTTTAATAAATATAAATAAAGTAGATGTATTTAAAAAAATAGAATCTCAAAAAGTTACATTAAGAGATCCAAACATTTTACATCCCTTGGAATAATTATAATCCCTTCATTAGGGTCACCCAATGCAATGCAACACTTTTTATGGTACAAAAAACCTGTTAAGGCTAAAACTCCTGCATCTAACTCGTGTTCAGTTGCATTAGATGATACCCTAAAAAACTGGTTTAATCCTGAAAGTTGATCTCTGAATTTTAGGATTTTTTGAATAGTTCGTGGATGTGATTCAAGTAATTCATAATCATTTTTAAGTTCTGATGCAAGTTTAACGCCCCTTAATGTCAACATTTTCATACCATGGAACGTTAGTGGTAAAACACGTCCATATTGGCGTATATCTTTTTCTGCCTGTCGGAAATGTCCTCCAACAGCACATTTACAATTTTTCTCGAGACAGCACCTTCCCTTTGGAAGCGAAAGCGGNNGTGGATAAATCCATTTTATATCTATCAAAAATGGATATACCTGTGGGATTTTCCTCTTTGCCTGCTAAATCTATCCCTAAAATTTTCATTTTGATCATTATGTATAGTTTTGTTGATTGAAATAAAGTATTCTCTAAAGTAGAGTTTGGTTTTTTTATTGGAATTGAATAGGAATATCTTTTATCAAAACTTCTCTAATACTTGCCTATAAATATCCTTCAATTTGTTGTCTGACTTCTCGTACATTCTTCTAAGTATCAATTCAGGTGTGCTCCGAGCAAAGTAGTTCATACGAGGTGTTCTGTCTACTATGAGGTTGTAATTTTCATCCAAACCCTTTGCTTCTATTCCATCAACACGTACGTTTGTGTACTTTAGTATTTCCGTTGCCATATGGGTTACTATTACTGCTAAAGAATCAGACTCTCCTATGAAGTCCATGAAGCTGGATATAATTTTTACAGCGGCTTCAAGTTCTGTTATGGCTTCAAGTTCGTCTAATAATATTAATTTGTCTGTTTCTCTGATTACTATAGGCATAAATGTTCTTAAAAATGATTCAAATGCTCCAGCATCCAATGAACGTTTTTTAGAGAAGAAATATACTTCATCAACTAATTTAACACGGGCCTTAGTTGCACATACTGGAAGGCCTATTTGGGACATGATACAGATTTGAGCAATTGTTTCAAGGAGTGTGGTTTTACCTCCACTATTTGCTCCTGTTAAAAGCACTACGTTATCAGGAGACTCAAGTGTGTAATTAACCCTTTGTATTTCAGCCTTATTTTCCAGTGCAAGGTTGAGATTAATTCCTCCTTCAAAACTGAATCCATTTCCAATTTCTATTGGATTAAGATCGTAGTAATGTGCAAAGCATCCCAGTGTGAATTCGTAGTCAAAGAGTAAAATTTCGTGTATCTCCTCTTCAACTATTTTTTTCATATTTGAAAGCATTTTTGCAGCCTTCACATTTTCTTCAAAGGCGTTAATATATTTTTTCCCCATTTCTTGTTTTTTTATCCTTTCAATTTCATTATCATCAATTTCGAGGGGATATTTTTGTATAAATGGATCGAATGAAACTCCTGTTTTTTCACGTACTTCATTCTGGGCTTCGATGAGAACCTCGTCGAATATTTTCTGTATCTTTTTAGGCATGCCCTCATTTAAAAGGTCTAATACTTCGTCGCCCTTGAGGTCAATCTTTTCAATTGCTTCTTTAAGTTTAAGATCTGCTTTATTTTTGGCTGAGTCTACTGTTTCCTCAAAAATTGTTTCATCCAGATCTTGAGCTTCTAATGAATTGATAATATCAATAACATCTCCAAGAAGTGATTTGCGTCCTAATATTCCTTTTATCTTCAAAGTGTTTTCAATTACATGATAATTTTTCTTGAAATATGAAAGTACAATTTCGGGAACAATCTCATATTTCTCTGCTGAGTTGTTTACCATGGCAATATTTTGAGATTCGAACTCGATTAATCCTTCACTGTATAAATATACAATGAATTCAAAGTCTTCGGGGTTTTCAAGTTCGTCTCCTGTTATAACTGGACAGTAACTATTGAGTCCCATTTCAATCAGTTGATGGTAATCTTCTTGTGTTTCAACTAGTATTGCATTGGATGGATCATAAGTAGGGTTTGGTTCTTCCAATGAATCTATTTTTTTAAGAAGTGTTTTAATTTCTTCTAATGGAAGTTGGCTAACAGAATACTTAGCCTCCATAACAAAATCGATATTATCCATGATAGCTTTTTCATTTTTAAGAGGGCTCATTAGAAGTATCCTATTCTCACTGTACTTGGTATTGGCGAACCCTAATATTCTCTCAATTATATCGTTGTATATCTGCTCAGACTGATCTGTTTTGAGAAATTCTTTGCTGGAATTACCTAGAAATGTATTTATTATATGAATGGCCTTTTTTTGACTTACCCCTTCTATACTGGTTATACGGTCTACTTCGTAGTTTTGAACCGCTTTTAAGAATTCTTTCTCACTACCAAAGCTTGAAATGATCTTTTCTGCCTGACGCTCGCCTATTCCCTTTATTTTCCTTAGATCCAATCTACCACCGTTTTTATTAAAGTCCATTTGCATCTATTAATTGTTAGTATTTGATCCTAGTTATAAATGATTTTAGAGGGCATATGATAAGTTTGAATATTCTTTATTTATTCCAAAAAAAATTACATCTAAATTATATTAGTTACTGATTATAGCTATTTAAGAACAGATTAATGGTTTTTTTTTGATTCTCTATATTTTATAATGATTTTTAGGTTATTTACATTTTTTTTCTAATAATCAGCCAAATAATAAGCTGAATTAATTGTGTTTAATAATCATGTTCTTGTAAAAACTTTTAATTTAACGAAGATCAAGTATTTCTAGAGCTTTAGAAATAGGTAATGAGAATATAAATTTAATTTCATCGAAAATATATTCAGGAGTTAGAATGGATTTTATAATATACATAGTTGTACTGCTTCTTACCGGTGCACTGGTTGGATTTGCATCTGGACTTCTTGGTGTTGGCGGAGGTTTCATTATGGTACCTATCCAATTTTTCCTGCTAACATCTTTAGGGTTCGATCCAACAACTTCCATTAGGGTTGCTTTCGGTACAAGCCTGGCTGTGATTCTTCCTACAGCAATTAGCGGTACATTTGGTCACAAACGCAGAGGTGCAGTTGTAACGAGACCAACGATATTAATGGGCATTTCAGGATTAATAGCTGCACTAATAGGGGGAACAATTGCATCCAACACTCCCGGAGTGTACCTTAAAATTATTTTCGGGGTTTTGGTTCTTATAGCTGGCATATGGATGTTAACGGCCAGATATCCTGAAAGTGGTACTGAACCAAAAAGTGGCATTTTAAATTATTTATCAATAGGTTTTATTGCAGGAATATTGTCTGGGCTACTTGGAGTAGGTGGTGGGGTTATTCTGGTTCCTATTTTAGTGATACTCATGGGATTCAAAATGATCAAAGCTGTTGGAACCTC
>PMMY01000198.1:0-2067 GCA_003162655.1 Methanobacterium sp.
GGCTCTCTGTGTAACCGGAATTCCGAATAAAGGAACTGGTTTAAATCTTGCTGATCATCTCCGCCTTCTTAGCCTTAGCTTCTTCTACCAGTTTATTTGCCTGGACATCGGCTTCCTGGACCAGCTGGGTGGCTTTCTTATCCGCATTCTTTTTAATGCTGTCTGCTCCTCTTTGTGCCGCCATCTTCTGAAGCTGACTTTTGTCAGCCGAATCGTCAATCAATTTCTGAGCCTGAGTGTCTGCTTCTTTTCTGATATTTTCGGCGGCTTTTGATGCTTCATCTCTCATCTGCTGGCCTTTTTCCTCAGCCTCCTTTATAAGTTTGTCACCCTCAGTCTCAGCTTCAGCCCTGGCTTTTACTTTTGCCTGGTCGACTGAATTATCGATCGTCTGTTTTACAGTCTCCTGTACAGCAGACTTTCCTCCACCTGTGCTTTCACCGGAATTATTTCCAAAGAATGGGGCAACTATTGGTTTACTGAATGTCCCGGTTACCTTAACATTTACTTTCAGGACATCTGCAACCTTATATTTAATACCAAAAGCAGCTGCCTGTGCAGAAAGATTATCGATAAATGAATTAACGGTGCCTCCGAGGTCCGACCTTGGAATTTCTGTTTTAACAATGTAATTTAGTGTCTGATCGAGGCCCTGGTCGCCGCCAATATTCATTTTCAGATTTCCGGTCCTTACATCGAATGGACTCACATAAACCCTTCCATCAGCAATCTTAAAGCTTATATTGATATCCTTAAAAGTATTGCTGCACTTATCGCCAAGCTTAAGAACATTTTTCATCTGGTCAAAAGTCTTAGACTCAAGTAGTGTAATTTCATTTGACTTAATATTACCCGCGCCATTAATGGTATTAATAACAGGCATCATATCACGACCGAGTAAACTCATGTAGTTTAGTTTTGCATTTATCTTACCGTCGATTCCTTTAGCAGCCGGAGCAAGTTTCTTGACCGTATTAAACGTATTAAATGCATCTCTGACACCAATATTCTGCATGTCGAAGTCAGCCTTCATTACAGGTTTAAGTGTGTCACGGGTATCATAATCTGCATTCATGCCTATTGTTCCATTGAGGATATCCATACTGGCGCCCCTGATACTCAGAATTCCATCCCTGACAATAATATGAGCCTTAACCTTTTTAGCTTTGATATTATCATAACTGAAGTCATCGATCAGAGCGTTAAAATCAAAATCAATATTTTTCGGAACTTTTATTACTGAGAGGGCGGTAGTATTATCTTTTAATGGTGTAGTGCCGGTACCAGTTGAATGCCTGATAGTATCACTTTTTGCTGGAGCCGTAGTGCCAGTTGCCATTTTTGACATTATTTCAGAAACGTCAACAAGTTTTGAACTCATTGTAAGGTTTCCCTTTATGGTTTTATTTTTGAAAATATATGGAATATAATTTTCGATTTTCCCATTCAGGTTAAAATCGCTCTTCCCTCCTACATTCATTCTGGTATTGCTCAAAGCTGCATAAGCCGGAGTAAACTCAAAACCTGCTTCCTGAATTTTAACTTCAGGATATCCGGTCATTGCTATTTCCATATTCTTAATTCCGATTTTACCTGAGGCTTTAAAACTATCATACTGAGATTTTTCAATCATCGACATCTTTCCTGCCATCCGTACTGACATATCAATAAGTCCTGAAAGACGGATACTATCCATCGGAACAGCTTTAGAAAGCGCTGTGAGATCGATCTTCCCAACCATCGATCCACTGAAATCAGGATCACTGACAGGAGTTTTAAGATTAAGAGTCATATCAAATGGACTGCCGGCCAGTTCCATATGGAAAAGATTAACATTGAGAATTGTCTTATCCAGGTTTTTTCCGTTGACAAATACATCTGATTTAATATNNAGGATAGCTTATGAGTCCATTAGAAACTGACATGTCTAAAGTGACGTCGGGCATAGTACTGTCAGCCTCGCTGTAGATTCCTTTTGCCGATCCCGACAAAGCAAATTCCCCGCTCGCTTTCAGATTCTTGTAGTCTTTCATGTACATTGCCGGGATAAGTGATAATAGAGTCTTA
>PMMY01000198.1:2105-2959 GCA_003162655.1 Methanobacterium sp.
CTATTTCTTTACCAGGCATGGCTACCATACCTGTAAAATTTACTTTCAGATCATTAATTGAAAAATAGTTTTCACGAAAGGTGAATTTCATTTTGTCAAGATCTGCAAGCATATCAATCTTAGTATCGAGAATGGCTTTATTTATGTATTTAACACCATTCATGATGAAAGTAAATTCAACGGAATTAAAATCCATCTGAAGATCTGTCTGACTCATGGTCATGTCGCCTTTAAGATTGAAATTCACCTTGTTAAGGTAGACTTTCATAGCTGAGCTTTCATCAATATAAGATATTGAACTGTTCAGAACTGAAACCTTTTTCAGAAGAATTTTAATACCTGATGTGGGTGCGGTTGTTCCAACTACCGGTGATGGTGCTTTTGTGGTATCTTTCATCACATCCCAGTTTGCTTTTCCTTCTTTCTTAACAATAGCATTTATTACTGCCCGGTCAATGATAATTGATTTCACTTCATATCCTGATTTTTTAAGGAGGCTGGAAAGGTTGAATACGAGATCGAGAGATCTGAATGCCGCAAGTGTATCATTTTGGAATGTCTTTACTCCGACCACAGAAACCTCCTTCAGAGTAAATGCGAGGTTTGGAAAATCTTTGAAAAACCCGAGTTTATAATCTTCAAATTTTACAGTTGCATTGACAGACTTATTTATAGCTTCTTCAACTTTAACCTTAATCTGCTTCTTAAAGATTATAGGCACAGTAAAAAGTAAAACAAGTATTAAAAGAATAATTCCAAGAAGTATTTTCACGATTATACCTGCAGTCTTTTTCATAACTAATAGATTTATGATTGATTAACAGTAAAATACATAAAATATTGTTTTCATTTTC
>PMMY01000039.1:0-3378 GCA_003162655.1 Methanobacterium sp.
GACGAGGGTGATAAGACGGATAATTTTTTTAATAGAATCACAAATTTTTTTAGAAATAGAACCATTTTTATATATCAAGAACTTTATCTGCTTGAAAGAGACGCATCAAAAGAAGGAAAACGTGAATATGATGCTGTAGAATCTACGNNCATAAAAAAAATTTAGTTCATATCAGCTTTTTAATAATTGAAAATAAAATAGAATTTCATCCTCCAATGAAATTAAATTTCGATAACGATGTTTATGTTCACTGGTCAATCACAGATCCTGAATGCAGGGGAAGGGGATTCTATTCCTATAACCTCCAAAAAATGACTGAATTTTCAGCTGATATTGGAAAGGAAAAATTAAAAATGGCTGTTGGAAAGGATAATGCAAGATCATTGAAAGCAGCTGAAAATGCAGGATTTGAAATATACGGTGAAGGAAGGTATATGAAATTTTCAAAATTANNGGAAAAATATTACTAATATATTTTATATTAATTTACCAATATCCTCAACGTCATCAACAAAATTAACATAATTGCTTGTAAGTTTTTTAAATTCTTCATCTGACTCATGTAACATTTCATCGTCGTACATGGAACGCATAATATCAGAAAGACTGATAGCATCTATATCATAAAACACTTTAGAATTCAATAAAGCTGTACTTGAATAACCTATTACACATACAGGGTTTAAATTAGGGATTATTTCTTATACTGGAAAATTGTTTTCTATAATATCAAAATCACAATCTTTTAAATTATTGTATTTATCACTGGTTTCACGGGGATGAGGTTTTATAACAGGTTTAATTCNNTGTTCATCTCTGAAAATGGTTGTGTAATAATTAGGACAGTCTTCCCAAATTTATCCATATTCAAATCATTTTTTCTAAGCTTCAATACTTCTTTATATGAACTGCAAATGTCATCGTTGATCTTTAACTGAGATTCCAGAGTAAAAAGGAACCTTTTTTCTACTGGCATTGATCTTAGGATCATCTCTCTGAAAATATAATCTACGGATCTAAAAATATTTGAACTTATAGTGTACATAAGAGTAGAATTCACTTCTTTTGCATCTTCCTTTCTTAATTCCTTTCTTAATTGTTTCCAATCCTCTTCTGAAACATAACTGGCGTATCCCTCATCAACCAGAATAAGAATGGGGTTATATTTAGATGAAACTATTTTATTACCGAAATAAATCAGTAATTCTGAGTAGGGTAATTGCGGACTTAACAGGTATAACTTATTTGATCCTTTTCTAGATCGGATGTTTATTAATCCTGAAGACATTGTAAGGTATTTGGAAATGAAATTAGGCAACCTTTCGGAGATAAAACTCTCATCTTTTGGAGTAATATCAACAAAATGGAATTTTAAATCTGCGTATTCATCATTAAGAAAGTCTTTTTCGCTAATGACGTAACCATCGGTTATGTGGGGTTGTATCAAAATAAGAGCTTGAACTTTCCTGTCATATCGATTTGAAAGATCATATAAGAACGCGTCAATACCTAAAGCGTGCCAATGTGATATTGCAACCGCAATAACATCTATTTTATTATCCTCTAAATATACAAGAAGTTCATCTCGATCTAAAGTAACCATAATCATTAATTTAAAACTAATTAATATAAATAATAACCTACAATCCGTTTATCATAAAGAATTTGGCTTTTTTTAATATGTAACAAAAAGAGACTTGAAAAATTATAAACCTATTAGATATTAAAAAAAACAGATTTAGATACAAATTATTCTGATCAGAAAGTATGGAAATTGTGTAAAAATTAATAGATGTAATTTCTATTTTCAAATAAAGTATCGTTTATGATATCACTAATCTGATCTTTAGATAATTTGTCAACATAATCTGAGTTGTATTCCATGGTGTTATTCAAATTTTCCTGACTATTGGAGTTTAAAATGAATAATTCCCCATCATCAATGGCATAAATGGATTCGTCAGCTGTCATCGGTTCTTCATACATTTTTTCTCCAACTCTTTTTCCAATAATTTCTATTCCAATTTCTTCTGGGTTGTGGTTGTAGATATTGGCTAAATTTTCAATCATAACCTCTGCAAGGTCCATGATATTGGTTGCTGGCATTTTAAGAATAAATATTTCCCCACCATCTGCCTTTTGACCCGCTTTTAGGATTAGTTCCACAGCTTCAGGAATTCCCATAATGAATCTTGTCATATCCTTGTCTGTAATTTTAACAGGACCGCCATTTTTGATTTGATTTTTAAATACTGGTATAACAGAACCTCTTGAATTTAGGACATTTCCAAATCTTACACAGGAAAATACTGTTTCTTTATCACCTGTATAATGATTGGCTGATATTGTTAGGCGTTCGGCCAGGAGTTTAGTTGCGCCCATGACATTTATGGGATTTACTGCCTTGTCAGTGCTCACAAATATAACCTTCTCAACATCTCTATCCAGAGCCACATCTAAAACATTCTGAGTCCCTATAATATTAGTTTTAACGGCATCAAATGGGTTGAATTCACATAGTGGGACATGTTTTAAAGCGCCTGCATGAAAAATGATATCAACGTTATCAAATGCTCTTTTCAGCCTGTCCTTGTCTCTTACATCTCCATAAAAAACCCTTAACTTATCAGAATTAAGTTCTTCTTCGAGTTCAAATAATGCAGTTTCATTATTATCTAAAACCCTAATTACTGATGGATTATACTCCAAAATCTTCTTTGTAATTTCACTACCTATAGAACCCGCACCACCGGTAACAAGTAATACTTTATCCTTGTAGTATCCTTCTACTTCACTATTCGTTTTTGACTCCCCCTTCATTTTTTAAGGTGTTACCATCCTCTAGTTTTAAGCAGTTTTCAGAACTCTTTTGGATATAATCCCAGGATTTTTCTCCAGTATTAAATAATAGATCAATGGCAGACAAATATGGTATAAAATCAGATCCTATTTGAGGATAAACTGGATGAGGAAATTCAAACCAATACAGATCTACATTTTTCTGTTTAAATTTTTGAAATTCATTAAAATCAATATAATCCTTAGCAGCCGGGCCACTGATATATGCATCAGCCCCTATCTGATCACAGACATTCAATATATAATCTACTTTTATACCCTCAGCACTATCTAAATCCGATGCTTTAACGAAATCAGGTACTTTTAACCCCAGTAATTCTGAAATTTTTTCAGTTGCATATATATCAAGATCCAATAAAAGATCCCAATCCCTTGTAAATATTTCCTCAACATCGTCTTTATAATCATCAAAATAGGGCGCCTTAGAATATGAGGAAGATATTAACTCCCAATGTTTTTCTTTCCAATTAACAACCTTATTTTTTTGTTTAAATTCTGCAGAGTTATTTATGGCAACTG
>PMMY01000039.1:3406-7604 GCA_003162655.1 Methanobacterium sp.
ACTAACTTTTAAATGTCCCTTCACATCTTAAATATCTATTAAATCAATCAAAGTAATTACAAACTTAATTTATTTTCTAAGTAATAATATAATGTTCAAAGTATATCTTTTTTCTAATTATACTGGATAAATTCTGAATAGTATCTTTATATTCGGTCATCATGATGGTATTGGAATTTATCCCCTTAAATCAACTTTTTCCTTTATTTCTTGATCGTTAAGTTTGAATCTTTTTCTAAGATTAATTGTGATAGATAATCAATAATTTCAACCTTCCCTTGCCCAACTTCCAATCCATTAAAATATCCTATAACTTCATTTCTTTTGGTTAAAGATGATAAATCCTGCATATACTCCTCTAAATTAGCTATATCTGATTTTTTTATCAAATATTCATAATTAAGCGGACTGTAATAACGATTTTGTAGAGCGTTTTGGGATATGACAAGGACAGGGGAGCCAACGTATACAGCTTCAAACATAGATAAACCTGGAGATGTAATTACCAGATCTGCATTGTACATTAATTCAGCTACATTTCCTGGTTCCTTGTGGATTACTACATTATCAGATGGTTTTTTCTTCAAAATCTTGTCCAGATCGTTAAAATGCTTAAATTCTGGTCCTAGAACAATATTTACCCTTACATCATCACTTAATTTTTTTAATACCGTTGNNATTGGATGGATCACTACCCCCAAAAATTAATAGAATATCTTCTATTTTAGGCTTTAAATCCTTCTTATTTTTAAATATATCAAATTCATCCCTTAAAATTAGATATTTAGGACCACAGAAGTACATGGTTTCAATATTTTTGTTATAGATGTTTTTATTAGAAAAATTACTCCTAACCAGACTCATTACAATGTCAGCGTATCCATCATTTTTAGGTGTTAAATTATCTACCATTACCACATTGGCATTAACCGTATCCTTTATCTGTTTTAGGATTTCCTCTTTAAAATCCAGATTATCAATAACAATAAGGTTTATATCTAATTTTTTTAAATGATAAACGATTTCATTATCTTCTTTCAACTTAATAGTTGGAAAATTTTCATCTTCTATTAATTTAATTACATTACCGCCACTTTTAGTTAAAAAGTATGCTTTGACCCCTAAATTTGCCAGTAAAGCTCTAGCAAATGTTATTGATCTGTAAACATGCCCCATACCCATTTCAGAGCTTCCTTCAGTTAAAAATGCAGTATTTATGGTTTTGATGGTATCGTCCGGGTTTTGTTCAACACCGGCGTTGATACGATAAATGTCAGGATTGAGTTTTAAAAAATTAACTACATCTCTGATTTTTAAATTTTCAAGATCACCCAGATTTTGATAAATAGCTTTAATAAGATTTAAATCTTCATAGGTATCTACAGTTAAGCGGATATCCTGATTTCTAAGATTTGAATAGAATTGTATTATTTTGTAATCATCGGGATGGGATCTTATGTAAGGTGTAACATGTTCCCTTTCTGAATCTAGATCAGCTTTTTTAGAAATATCTTCCNNGAAGATTCTACATATCTTTCAAGTACGTCTTCTTCACTTCCACGATAACAAGTTATGCCCAGTTCATTGGATAACCTTTCAACAGCATCGTCTTCCTTGTTTTTTGTTGTGGCTACGGTTACATCATCAACGTATTTCGATTTTTTAAGTCTGTTTTCTAAAATTTCAAGGAGGGGTTTATCTCCAATTTTTTCAATTACCTTACCCGGCAATCTTGTGGAGCCCATTCTAGCCTGTATAATTGCTACGACTCTTCTCTTCAACATATAAAATCCCAATTAATAGTTTGATTCTTTTTCACATCTTTATTTACTGTTTTACCCATAACTTTGTCAACATACTTTGGTTCTATACCCATTCCAGGTCTTAATATTTTTATATTGTCCTTAGATATTTTCACGCCCTTAGGAATATCTTCAGATGATGTTATACTTCTTCGGGCTAATTCTTTCATTTGTTTCTCATCGTCTGTTAAGCTTTTAACACCGTCACCCATTGCAGATTCTGTTATTTTAATATCCTCAACCATTTTCTCAAATTCTTTTGGATCAAGGGATAGTTGATGATCTGGTCCTGGTAGATTTTTATCAAGAGTAAAATGTTTCTCAATAAGATCTGCACCTCTAGCAACTGCTAGTGATGGAATTAGTGTTCCCGTGGTGTGATCAGAGAACCCTACTGGAATTTTAAACACATCTTTAAGATTTTGGATAAAATTTAGGTTTGAATCTTCATACTTGGTGGGATAGTTTGAAACACAGTGCATCAAAGCAACCTGCCGATTTCCTGATTTATATATGTTGTTCAGGGATTCAGCGATTTCACCGATGGTTGCCATACCAGTTGATAATATTACAGGTAAATTCTTTTTTGAAACATAATCTAGAAGGGGAAAATCTGTTAAATCTCCAGATGCAATTTTGTAGAGCGGAGAACCTATCTCATTTAAGAGGTCGGTACTTTCTTCGTCAAACACACTGGCTGAAAACATTATTCCATTATCGTCGGCCAAATTGGCTAGTTCAATCCACTCATCATCGTTAAACTCCAGTGATTTGAAAAGGTCAAAGTACTCTTCATTTTCGCTGATAAATTCTTCTGTTTTAAATATTTGGAATTTAACGCAATCGGCACCTGTTTTGGCAGCTTCTTCAACGAGTTTTTTAGCTTGGGCAAAATCACCATCATGATTCAGCCCGGCTTCGGCAATTATGAATGTTTCCTCGCCTAAACCAATTTTTGTATCTCCTACTCTAATTTTTTCCATAATTACACCTCATAATAATCTATTATTTTCTTAACTGCAGATATAACATCTTCCACATCTTTATCTTCCATCTTAGGATATATTGGTAATGATATTTCGTTTTTGTATAAAGATTCTGCATTTGGAAAATCATCACCTTTAAAACCGTATTTCTCTTTATAATAAGGGTGTAGATGTAATGGTATAAAATGAACACTGGTGCCTATATTTTCTGCTTTTAAAGCTTCTATGAACTCATTTCTATTAATACTCAACAGGTCGGAGTTCACTTGAATTGGATATAAATGCCATGCATGGGTTGCGTAACTCTTAACAGTTGGAGTTTTTATCTGGGGGATTGGGCCGAAAGATTTATTGTACATATCTGCTATTTCTTCTCTTCTTTTCTGCATTTGATCCAGTTTTTTCATCTGATGAATACCAATACTTGCCTGTAAATCGCTCATATTGTATTTATATCCTGAATATGCTATTTCATAGTACCATGATCCTTCAGAAGAGTACCTTTTCCAGGCGTCTTTACTGATTCCGTGAAGGCTCAGTATTCTCATTTTATCGGCTAAATCTCCACGGTTGGTTGTGATCATTCCTCCCTCTGCTGTGGTAATATTTTTGGTAGCATAAAAACTGAAACATGTTGCATCGCCTATGCTTCCAATCTTCTTATCCTTATATTTTGAACCTATTGCATGCGCTGCATCTTCTATTACATACAGATCATATTTCTCAGCTATTTCCATTATTTTATCCATTTCACATGCGTGTCCAGCGTAATGAACCACTATTATTGCTTTGGTTTTGTCGGTTATTTTTTCTTCTATCTTTGCTGGATCAATGTTGTAAGTATCTTTTTCAACATCTACAAAAACAGGTTTAGCATTTGCATTTATCACTACTTCTGCTGTTGCAGCAAATGTGTATGGTGTTGTAATTACTTCATCACAATTTCCAATTCCTAAAGCAATAACTGCTAGGTGCAATGCGGCTGTACAGGAGTTTACTGCGATTGCATACTTTGAATTCACATATTCGAAGAATATTTCTTCAAATTTGAATGTTTTAGGTCCTGTTGTAATCCAATCCGATTTTAAAGTATCAACCACTTCGTCTATTTCTTCCTGACCAATGGAATGTTTAAATGGATGTAAAAATGAACTTCTAACAGGTTTACCATTCACTATTGCGGGTTCTAACATTTTATCAGCTTACAGTGTTATTTTTATCCAATCAGAGGACTAATGATATTTGATTCGATTATTAAGAATAGATATTTATGAAGATTTGATTGTTATTTTAAATTTTTTTTCTTGAATTTGCATTATTTCCTGAGTAAATCTAAGGAACAGCATAATATTTAATTCTCCCATTAGTATATTAGTTTTATATAAATAAATATAATGGAATAAAGAATAA
>PMMY01000004.1 GCA_003162655.1 Methanobacterium sp.
ACGTAAGTTGAGTCCTGTCAGAATTCAGGCTCCAGGTTCCGGTATCACTTTTTCCACCTAAAGTTGCTGAATAGGTGTTATCCGTCTTAATCTGAATAGTTCCTGAAAATGATTGTTGAATCGATTGATTAACAACAGCTGAATAGATTTGTGCTTCTGCATCTGAAAGACCCATTACATCTGTAAAGTATTGTGTCAGAGTCCTGGAGCCAACCATCGTGTTGTAAGTAGCTGTTCCAACTGTCCATGTACCTATCAGATTATCTGTAGTTTTTTTGTCTTTACTGCAAGCCGAAAAAACCAATCCTATAATTAAGACAAAAATAAAATTCCTGAGATTTATATGTTTAGTATTCATAACGGTTTGATAAAAATTTGTATAATCTGTACCTAATTGAATCAGTATCAAGACTTCGGGGATGACTTACTATTTTTTGATTTACTTAGATAGATACATATCAAACTAAAATAGAACAATAGGACAAAAAATTTGTTCGGGAAGACTCAAAATGCATCGGAATAAATTTACACGCATCAATCATTTAAGGCTTTACCCATCCTATATTATAAATATTGCCAACCAGATCAGAATAATTAATAATTATATCATGAACTGCACTCAACTGTACAGGTGATTTAAGAGCTACATTCTCAAAATCACAGCCAGTATAAGGAAATAATCAATTAAATTTCCGAATCTCCAGATTAACATTGAGTGGCAGCTTGGGTTGTTCCTCAAAAATGACTATTTGATTAATTTCTTTCAACCAGGCTTTCGGCATATTATAATATCTCTGTGTAGGCTTTCCGGGAGGTGCCAGACTCAAACCATCATTAACCGGGCTTTGCCAGTTTTCATCTGGTCCCCATCCATTGGCCTCTATCAACCAGTACCTTCCAAGCATGTGACCATTAATATAGAGCATTCCTTTGCCCAGTCCTTTGACGTCAATTCTAAAATCATCATCCGAATTCAACATATCAGGAGCTAACTGAAAATTTGTATTGTACCATGTACAAGGCTTTGCGTANNAATGCACTGCTATTTGCTGATCAGATATATTTAATTGTTCCCCAATCAAAAAGGGACGCATTTCCCATTCAGTAAGCACTTTATTATTTACTAGAACATCCTGCCATATTCCTTTCCTCTCAGTATTCATTGAACCTGAAATTGACCAGTCTCCTTTAACCATTCCTAAAGATGCAGCAAGGATATCCAGCCGGTGTGTTCCCGCTGCGACATCACTGAGGACAAAACTGTGTCTAAACCCCTGTAATTTCAATTCTTCCAGGGCATTGGCGGGAATATAAGGATGATTTGGATCTTCTGGCATAGTTAAACCCCGGTTTTCCATAAATGGTGGCTGAGATTGTGTAATAAGTTTGCCATCCAGGTATATATAGAAAAAATCTCCCCCATAAGTTATGTCAATCTTCTGCTGACCTCTTATAGTTGTTGTAAAATTAGTGCTATACCAGCAGTAATCTGATTCATCCTGTGTTAAGCTGAGCTGTTCAACAGGTTGTTTGCTCCTTATTACTTCATCGGCTCGTTCAGAAGGCAATGGTTCATGCCATTCCTTCCAGTTCACGAGTTTTCCCAGACTTTCCCAAGGAGAAAATTTTGCCTCTGATAAGATTTTTTGAAAATCATCCTGTGAATCAAAAATAACTTCCCCTTCAGAATTTAATAACCGCGCACTTTTGGCATGCAAGGTCACATCACTTTCGGTAATCTCTTGTCCGGATTCATTAACTAACAATATCAACTTCCCCATTCCGCTAATCCAGGTTGTTTCCTTTATGCCTGAGAGCAGTACTCTCTGAGTTCTCTCTCCTTCTAAAATAATTTTGCTTCGTGATTTTAAGACTTCATGAAGCCTGGATAAATAGAGGCCTTTAAGTGATGGCCGGCCATATTCATCAATTGGTGCATCAAAANNGAAATTTGTTCCGCCATGCCACATGTAATAATTCCAGCCTGTACCACCGTTCCCAAGAAAGTTTAAAATATTAAAAACCATATTCTGGGCATCGCGTAAATGATGCTGAAATCCCCAGGTATCGTACCATGCAGGATAGAGCTCGGTCCAGATCAATGGCTGATCGGGTTTATTTGCCTTATGGCTGATGCTCCTTTCAAATGGTATTGAAAATCCGTTTACACATTCTATTGCACCCTCAACACCGCCTTCACAGGTAATTTTTTGCACATCAATACCCACCCGGGAGGTAAGTTCAACCACCCACTTCAGATATCGCTGTCCATCTTCACCGTAACGTTTAGCCACATTAGCATATTCATTCTCAACCTGAACCAGAATTACAGGGCCCCCATTTGTTGCAAGGTAAGGCCGGATCTCAGCTGCCAGATGCTCGAAATATTTCTCCACACGATTCATATAAGGTACATTGTAAGTCCGGAGTACAATACCAGGTTCATGACACAGGTATGACGGGTANNACCGCTGACCCGAAAAATCATATACATCCTTCTTCGGTTCATGAAATCCCCAGAACACATACGAGGCCACACAATTCAGACCCATTGCTTTACTGTAATCAAGTAACTGGGGCCATAGTTCTCTCGGCGAACGGGCATAATGTATCTCACCGCTGATGAGAAGTTGTCTTTCCCCATCAATGGTTATAGCCCTCGGATCAAACGAAACCATTTTACTTTTTCGAATATTACTATTATAAACTAAAGAAGGTTGCTGTCCGAGATTTGAAGTGACAGTAATAGCTCCCAGTAGTAGGATTGAAATTAATCTAATGAACATCANNCCTGACAATGAAATGATAATATAAAGATATGATCAATCGCATATGAAACAACTGATTTCGGATATAAAATCCATCCACCCACGTTCCCTTGTGAGAGACCATGGAGTTGGTCGTTTTTGAGATTAAGCTGTTTATTAACTTTTTATTATTAAATTAATACCCAAAAGTGTCTTTTCAGACTTTAACATTATTGAATATCTTCCTATAATGGACTTCAAACTACTTAAAAAGACAATTTTGAACACCGCTTCCACTTTCTGGATTAACAGCAGTGCTCCAGCAAACTCCATTAGAAACGAGATTTGTGAGTGCAAACAAGGCAATAACTGTATAGACCAATCTTAA
>PMMY01000172.1:0-2951 GCA_003162655.1 Methanobacterium sp.
AACAGCAGGACTTGCACGGGGCTATAAATTATTACAGTCAATTGAAATGTCTGGAAAATTTGTTAAAGAAAGTGTTATTAATGGTGAATGGGGCACACTAAATCAGTTCCATAACTTCAAATCCATTTAAGCTTACATTATAATTAAATTGATGATCAATTATTGTCATTAGTTGAGGTGGTAAAGTGGTTTCTAATGAAGAAATAAAACGAATGCTTGAAGCTAAGAGAAAGGGAATTAACATTGAAAATGAGAAGATTAAATCTAAAAATTACAAAGTATGTCCCAACTGTAAATCTAAAAATCCAGAAAAAGCACTCTTCTGTGTAAATTGTGGAAAGAAGCTGGAAAAAGATTTAATGATAAAATGTCCATCATGTAATACAGAAAATGCAGAGAATGCCAAATTCTGTGTTAAATGTGGAGAACCATTAAATCAAACAAACTCTAAAAATTTACCGGAGAAAACCATTGATATTCCAGAATCAACTGGTAATGATACAAAAAATGATATAGAATTTGTAAATTCTATAAATGATTCGGAATCTANNAATTCTATAAATGGTTCCGAATCACCTGACAAACCCGAAAAAACTCAAGTAAATGTATCAAAAAATTCAAAAACAAGATTCCCATCAGAAGTTCCGGAACATGACATCATAGGTGAGACAGGTTCAAAAAAAATCTGCCCATCCTGCAGTGGTAAAAACCTTAAAAATGCCAAGTTCTGTATTGTCTGCGGAAAAAATTTTGATGAAACAGACGATGAAAATAGATCATCCCATATTTCATCAGAGGATACCATTGAATCGGAAAAACCTGTTACAACTAAAAAAAATTCCACACCCGAAATAAAAGTTCCAAACAGTATATTGGAGCT
Organism: Methanobacterium sp.; assembly: GCA_003162655.1. GTDB lineage: Archaea > Methanobacteriota > Methanobacteria > Methanobacteriales > Methanobacteriaceae > Methanobacterium_B. Next base: position 881 of record PMMY01000172.1, read on the forward strand.
TAAAAATGAAGGTGAAAATGAAGAATCAGATAAAAAAGATGAAATTGAAGAAGTTGGGAAACCTGAAAATAAAACAGAAAACATTGACCCGGTTGAAAAAATAAAGAAAGCTAAGGAACTCCTCGATATTGGTGCTATAACTTCTGAAGAATTTGAAAATATAAAAAAGAAATACCTTGAATTGATTTAATGAAATTAAAAAAATGGAAAAAGAAGGTATTATAGACTGAATACTTCCTCTGAAGAAAGTACAGTAACTCCACCTTTCTCCAGAGCATTTATACCAGCATCTATATCTTCTGTACGGATTATTACAATAGCATTCTTGCCTTTTTTTTCAACAAATGCATATAAATATTCCACATTAATATCCAACATATTCAATGCTTCAAGCACACTGTCAAGTCCTCCAGGTTCGTCTGAAATACTAACTGCAATCACATCGTTGACCTTTACAACGAAGTTGGCGTCTTCAAGAATATGCTTGGCCAATTCAGGTTCAGGAACAATTATCCTTAAAATACCGAATTCAGATGTATCAGCAATTGAAAGAGCCCTGATATTAATTTTTGCTAATGAAAGTATGTTTAATGCCTTCCATAACCGGCCTTTTCGATTTTCAAGAAATACAGATATTTGTTTTAACTTCATTTTATCCCTCAAATTTTCGATTATCCTTTGTTAATGACTTAAAATTCTCCAAATTATTAAAATCCCATATTTAAAGATTTCTTTTATCAATAACCCTAACAGCCTTTCCTTCACTTCTGGGAAGACTTTTAGGTTCAACAAGGGATATATTAACACGTAAACCAATTTCATTATGTATTTTGATTTCAATATTCTTTTTTATTTCTTCTACATGTTTAACTTCGTCTGAAAAGAGTGCAGGTGATGTTTCAACCATTACTTCTATCTCATCTAGGTGATGTGGTCGTGTAACTATAATCTGGTACTGTGGTTCCAATCCATCTATTTTAAGAAGTGCCTTTTCAATCTGGGATGGGAATACTATAACTCCCCTAATTTTGAGCATGTCGTCGCTTCTACCTGTTATACGGTCCATCTTAACCTGAGTTCTACCACATTCGCAAATATCCCTATTAAGAGCAGTTATATCTCTTGTACGGAATCTGATTACGGGCATTCCTTCTCTTGTAAGGGTTGTTAGTACCAGTTCTCCATTTTCACCATCTGATACCTGTTTCATTGTTTGTGGATCGATTATCTCAGGGTAGAAATGATCTTCAAAGATGTGTAGTCCTTTTTTAATGGAACACTCCATTGCTACTCCAGGACCTATAATTTCTGTTAAACCGTAAATGTTCTGGGCAGAGATGTTAAGTCTCTTTTCAAGCTCCTGCCTCATTTCCTCCGTCCACATTTCTGCTCCAAAACATCCTGCTTTGAGTTTCAGTTTTCCTGTATCAATGCCCTCATTTTCAGCTACCTCTGCCAAGTACAATCCATAAGACGGTGTGCATGTTAATACGGTTGTTTCAAAGTCCTGCATGATCTCAAGTTGTCTCATGGTGTTCCCCGCAGATATAGGTATCACAGTAGCCCCTATTTTCTGACCACCGTAATGAACTCCCATTCCTCCAGTAAAAAGGCCATAACCATAACTATTTTGTATTTTATCACTTTTATGAACTCCTGTCATTGTTAGAGCCCTTGCCATGACCTCGCCCCAAATATCTAAGTCTTCTTCTGTGTAACCTGAAACTGTAGGTTTACCAGTTGTACCAGATGTTGTGTGGACCTCAACTATCTCATCTATTGGAACAGCCNNCCAAATGGATAAGCATCCCTCAGATCAGTTTTACTTGTGAATGGAAGTTTTTCTATGTCATCCAGTGTTTCAATATGCTCTGGCCCTATATTCAAATCGTTAAAACGCTTTTTATAATATGGAACATACTCATAGGCTCGTTTTACAACTGCCTGTAATCTTTGAAGCTGCAGTTCACTCATATCCTCTGCAGACATACATTCTGCCTCTCTATTCCAGATCATTGTATCCTCCCTAAAAATCCTGAACTAAAATGACAATCAAATTTATTTTAATAAT
>PMMY01000172.1:2994-3149 GCA_003162655.1 Methanobacterium sp.
GTATTTTCATGGATAAATACAGATGTGGAATATGTGGTTATACATACGATCCTGAAAAGGGTGAACCAAGAAATAAAACGGCACCAGGAACTGCCTTTGAAGATCTACCGGATATGTGGTTCTGCCCATCTTGTGGTGCTGCTAAAAGAAGATTT
>PMMY01000272.1 GCA_003162655.1 Methanobacterium sp.
TCTCTTCCCTCTCGTTCCCCTTTGTCAGATCAACATAGACATAATCATAACTAGCGTCTAGATCTTCAATTAGTGCCCTAGTTTTTTTACACCAACCACATGTACTTAATGCAAAAAGAACTAGTTTCCCTTTATCTTGACCTTCAACATGCTGCATCATTACCATATCTTTCAGCCTCCATGGCAAAATTTTATTTCAATGTGTTCCTTTATGTAGAAGCTTCTATTAATATTTTTATAAACGGCTCAAAATGTATTAAAAAGAGTTTAAATCAAACATTTCCCTTAAAAAACTCTTCTTGACGAAAAATTAAGGATTCATAAATTTAATTTATAAAAATAAATTATTTTAAATATTACTACTTCTTCTTGTCAAGACTGATTTTTTTAATATCAACAAGACATTCCTCATTTGTACAGTACTCAAATAAATGACCGCAATCACTACAACGGATAACACCTATCGTACCTTGAGGTATATGGGGTATGTAAAATGCTTCATCATTAGTTCCTGTGTCTCTTTTTCGTGATATATCTTTATCAGTACATCCACATTTAGGACATTTTTGACTTAATTTTTCTGCTTTCATGAAATTACTCCTAATATAATTATTTAAAATATTGTATTCCCAACACTTTCATTTTAATTAATTGTTGTTTAAAACCATATAAATAGTTTGGCATGTTACAAACAATATATACTTCTGAAAAAAATTAAAAAAATTTTGATTTTATTAACTCTTAAAAATAGAGAATCTAATAATTTAAATATTGTTCCTTACAAGTCTAAGTGCACAAAATTCACCGCACATTGTACACATATCCTGTTCAGAAGTAGGTTTACGCTCTCTGCATTTTCTAGGTTTTTCATGGTCAAATGCCAGTTCAAACTGTTTTTGCCAGTCAAAATTCTTTCTTGCAACTGCCATTTCAATTTCACGTTCCCATGCACCTTTAACTCCCTTAGCAACATCAGCCGCTTCAGCCGCTATTTTAGATGCTATTACTCCCTCTTTAACGTCTTCAATATTGGGTATTGCAAGATGCTCGGCTGGGGTTACGTAGCACAGAAAGTCAGCACCTGATGCTGCAGCGATTGCACCTCCTATTGCACTCGTAATATGGTCATAACCCGGTGCCAAATCAGTCACCAGAGGACCCAAAACATAGAACGGGGCTTCTTTGCAGATGGTCTTCTGGATCTCGATATTAGCCTGAATCTGGTTTATTGGAACATGACCTGGGCCTTCAACCATGACTTGAACGCCTTTTTTTCTTGCCCTTACAACTAATTCACCCAGAGTAACAAGTTCCTGNNCTAAGACCGTCCCCTAAACTCAGTGTGACATCATAATCTTCTGCAATTTCAAGGAGATAATCATAATTCTTATAGAGGGGGTTTTCTTCCTGATTTTTGAGTATCCAAGCTGCTAAAAAAGACCCTCCCCTACTTACTATACCCATTATCCTTTTGGAATCCTTTACTTTATTAATCAGATCCATTGTTATGCCACAGTGAACTGTTATGAAATCAACACCTGCCCTAGCTTGATTTTCTATGGCATTAAACATATCATCCTCATCCATATTTACTACTGCACCCTTTTGCTTAGAAGCTGTAATACCCGCNNACCTTCTCATATTCAGGTCCCGTGCTTAGATCCATAATAGTATCTGAACCATATTTAACTGCTGCTTTGGCCTTTTCAACTTCCCATTTAACTTTCTCAAGCTCAGAAGAAGATCCTATATTAGCATTGATCTTGGTTTTCAGGCCTTTACCGATACCAACAGGTTTAGATCTACCTTCAATATTTTTAGGAATGACTATACGGCCACTTGCTAATCCCCTTAAAATTTTATGGACATCTAAACCTTCTGTTTCTGATACTGATCTAATTTCATCTGTTATATTGCCCATTAGGGCTTCTTGCATCTGGGTCACTTTTTATACCTCATATAAAATGCATTGAAAGAATTTTTTTTAGGTTATTATAAATTTGTTAGTTAATAAATATTGTTCAAATAGTAGCATTTATTAGGCTGTAATTAGTTAATGGTATACTTAAAATCCTATATCTATTTATTCCAAGATTTGAAGAGAATATTGAACTTCTGAATTCATTTTCGATCATCATGTTGATTAAATAAAAACTAAGATCCGTTCATAAATTGGGTTTAAAACTCATTTTCACATCTTCGTCCCATTATAACCTCTATTTTAAGTCTTTAAACTTAATATATTCTTTATTAGCAAATAAAACCATTATGACAAATCTAATTAAAAAAATAGATTTGATTTGTGCTCAAAAATAATTATTTTAAATATTGCGAGGTTTAAATATTGGGAGGAATAATCTATCTTTATGATAAATAAGCTCGTTGCAGAAGACATTATGATCCATGATATTCATGTTACATCACGAAATGACGTAGTTGCAGCAGCAAAACTGAAAATGATGCGCTGTAATGTTGGAGGATTACCTGTTGTTGATAAGGGAAAGCTTGTTGGGATAATAACCCACAGAGATGTGCTTTTAGCTGGTGGTGAAGCACTGGGGCTTAAAGTCGACGACTTGATGAGCAAGGATCTTATGGTTGTCGAAAGAGAAACCCCAATAATGGATATTACAAAGATAATGGCAGATAAAGGATATCAAAGGATACCTGTTGTGGATAATGGAATCTTAATAGGTCTTATCACACAGAGCAGTTTAATAAGGGCACTTGCAGGTATTGAGTGAATATACCTGATTATAATAATTTAAATTAATGGTTCCGGAATCTTTGGATTCTTTTTCTCCTTCAAACCACCAATTTTATCTATTCTCATTTTTAGAAATCTTTTACCAGATTCTGTTACTCCATATATAGGTATTGAAGCTCCTGCTTTGAAATAATCTTTCTCATCACCTATTTCTCTTATATATTTGGATGCACATCCAGTTACAACATCTGAATTATCGAATATGGTTTTTGCATCGTTCTTCGATATTTCACTAACATGTGCTGCAAATATGAATATTTTAATGTCATCATTTTCCATTTCCCTAAGTTTTTTGGCATCCTCAGCTGCTACAATTGTAACAGCTATTTTCTTGTAACCCATTTTAATAGCCTTTAATGTACCTTTTATCTGGTCAATTGTGGCATTTTCAGGATCAAGAACATTTTCACGTCCCACCTCTTCAATTATATTCTCTAGGGGACAGGTACATAAAAGTCCTGAAACTCTTCCACCGGTTCCCTGTACAATCTCTGGTTCAGTTAATATAACTGTTCCACAACCTTCACAAACACTAATAACACTGTCAACCTCTCCCTCTGTAATAAGGGTGCTCAGTATTTCTGAAATTCCGAAGGATAAAAAATCCTTCATTCGCACTGTCCTATCATTAGTACACATTCCAAAGTCTTTTATACGAAATTCTATGTTTTCTTTGACAGTTTCTGGTGTAAGCTTTTTTACACCTCTGTATTTGTCAAATATGGGGCAGTAATCAATTTTAGGCTCGCCAACTTCTACAACCTTACCTTCCTTTACCTTGACCCTTGTTTTTCCTAGGGCCTCCATTACATGTTCGTCCATTTATATCACCATAAGATTATAAAAATAATTTTCAAAATTTAATTTGATATTTCTTAATATTCAATATTGTTATTATAGAAAAATCATATGTATAAATAATTATTTATTCAAACTGTTGTTCTCCTTTCTAAAAAATTATGGATATAACAAACAAAATTTGAAAGATTGTCACCATAGAAAGGTTTAAGTGAGATGATGCCTAACAGCATATAAGCCATGCCGGGGTGGCTCAGCTGGTTAGAGCGCACGGCTCATAGGGTATTAAGCAAGTGCTCTGACTTTTTCCTGGGATACCGTGAGGCCGCGGGTTCGAATCCCGCCCCCGGCACTCCAAATAAACTATGGGGCCTCCAAGTTATTCCAGTTAAATTTTCTTTTCTATTTTTAACGAAACAAATTTTTTCTATTTTTGTATAAAATTTTCAGCTTTTAAAAAAATCAAGACAAAATTTAGATAATTTATTTTTTTTATTTATAATTATAAATGAATCTTAAAATCTGAGTTTAAACCATTATTTAACCTAATTAAAAATTATTATTAATCAGAAAAAATTAGTAAAACCTTTAATAAATTTTATACCAAAAAAGTTTGGAGGTTTTAATCTGAAAATCAGAGGAGATTTTGTTACAAACAGCAGCTCTACAAGTTTTATTTTAACAGCAAAGGAAGATATTTTTGATGTTAACATAGAACATTTTGAAAAAACTGGAAAAATTGGTGTTGTACAACTATTAAAATTTTTAAGGAATGAACTCGAAAAAAAGGGGAATAAAACCAAAATAGGAAATGATGAAGTGTATTTTACCCAGAAAAAATTTAAAATAGGTAAGTCTATAACCTTGATAGATAATATCGACCCTGAAGCAATTGCATCTACAGACTTCAGTAAATTATCTAACGAAGAAATGTGGAATCTTATTAATTGGATAGTTATAAAGGGTAAGACTAAAGATATTTATGGTGTAGGTGCAACCCAAACAATAGATCCAAAATGTGAATGTGAATAAAACTATATAAGACGGTATTGATGATTAGAAAACATTTTGATGGATACAATTTTTTAGGAGTTCAGGAAACTGGTGTTACCTTCCGTTGGGGTAAAAATTTCCATGAAAATCCTTATATGGCTCCCTGGCCCGAACTTGCAGACATATCAATATCAAACTACTGCACGAATGGTTGTAGCTACTGCTACAGAGAAAGCAGCGAAAATGGAAAGTTTATGTCACTTGATGAATACAAATTCGTTCTTGAACAGCTTACAAGCAAAGAGTACGGTTCNNACCAGTGGGAAATTTTTCAACAAAGAAAACATTCAAACTACCAGAGAATTTTGTGGTGCTGTAGCCATATCATGGGATCCATACAGAGATCTATCTACTGAGGAACTTTCAGACATTGGATTATATTTATTGAAGAACGGTATCGGTGCAAATATACACTACGTATTTTCAGAACAAACAGCTGAAACTGCAGCTGAAATTTTAAATGGAACCCATGATGACCAGCTTCAAAATTTCAACTCAATTATATTCCTGACATATAAACCAACAGGAAGGGCTAAAAAAAGTGCAACAATTAAATCAGATAAAACCCTAAAATCATTCCTTAATTTAGTGGATAATCCCATCACTAATCTAAAGATAGGTTTTGATGCCTGTTTTGTGCCTGTTTTATATAGAAGTACAGATGTAGATATTGATTTTATTGACAGCTGTGAATGTGGATTTTTTTCTGTTTATATAAATGAGGATCTAGATGTTACACCTTGTTCATTTTGCAACGAAAATAAATTTGTCTACAATCTGGAACAATTTAGCTTTGAACATATATGGAAGCACAAATTTTCTGGATACAGGGATTTCGTTACTGAAAATTCAGAAATTGACTGTTTAAACTGCGAAAAAAAGTCTATGTGCAGGGGTAAATGTCCTTTCTTTAATGAGTTATTTTTATGCAATCTTGTGAGTAAAAAAAAAGTTATAAATTACAAAATCATGTGAATACAGTAAATTTTATCTACATAATACAAATCAGAAACATTGACCTCCTCAATTAGATCCTAATTAACAAATTTAAAATTGGAATATTGGTTGATAGAATTACCATTTAAGTATTTAAATACCCTTCAAAAGGTCTCAAAATGACAGAAAAATACGATAAAAGCATATATTGGGAAATTATCAACAGACAAAAGGAAATTCTCAATAAAAAAGAACAGTTAAAGCTTAAAAACTCTAACNNATAAAACTTAAAAACTCAATTATTACAGTTATAGGATGTGGAGGGATAGGGGGCGCCGTAATCGAGATGCTGGCCCGAATGGGTGTATCTCACCTTAAAATCGTAGATAAGGATAAATTTGATGTTTCAAATATCAACAGACAGTTGATGAGCAGTTTAGATCGTGTAGGACAGGCAAAAACCGATGCAACCAAGGAAATAATTGATTCAATAAACCCGTTTGTAGAGGTGGAAACCCACAACACCGAGTTGAACGATGCAAATGTATATGAGATAATTAGTGACAGCAACATTGTTGTGGACGCCCTAGACAATCTTAAAACTAGAGTAATATCAAGCAGATGCGCATTGAAACTTAAAATTCCATTTGTTCATGGAGCAATTCACGGCACTATGGGCCAAATAACTACTTTCACCCCTGAAACACCATCTTACGAAGAAACATTCAAATTATCATCATGCGGAAAGGATTTGAGTGAAGATGTACTAATGGAATTAAAAAAATTAACAAAAAAAGTTCCGCCAGTAATAGGACCTATTCCTAATATTGTAGGTTGTTTACAGGC